>CALINC010000088.1 GCA_938045195.1 uncultured Treponema sp. | reverse complement strand
GTAATTTCCAAGTCGCTGGGTTCCAGGACTTCTGTGAACGTTGTAAGGGCAACTTTCAATGCAATTGTAAATCTTATGGATGCAAAGAAAATTGCCGCAGGCAGGGGAAAGACTCTCGACGAGATGTGGGGTTAGACGATGGCAAAGGCTAAACAGATTAAGATTACGCTTAGAAGAAGTACAATCGGACAGAAGCCGGCTGTTGTCGCTACGGTTCGCAGTCTTGGTTTAAGAAGAATCAGTTCTTCGGTTATTCAAAACGATACAGATCCTGTGAGAGGCATGGTGAGAGCGGTTTCTCATCTTGTGACTGTAGAGGAGGTAAAATAATGTCAGATTATAATCCAGTTCTAAAAGCTCCTCGCGGTGCTAACAAAAAGCCGAAACGAGTGGGACGAGGTTCTTCATCCGGACTCGGAACTACAGCCGGCAGAGGTAACAAAGGTCAGCAGTCCCGTTCCGGCGGCGGAAATCCGTATGTCGGTTTTGAAGGCGGACAGATGCCATTATACAGGCGCGTTGCAAAAAAAGGTTTTTCCAATTATCCGTTTAAAAAAGAATTTTGCGTTATCAATGTGGAAATGCTTGAAAGCCGCTATAATGACGGTGAAACGGTTGATAGAAGCACTTTGGTTGAAAAAGGCCTTCTTAAAAAATCTTCCTTTTTGGTAAAGATTCTGGGTAATGGAGATATAACAAAAAAATTAACGGTTAATGTTGATAAGGTTTCCGGTTCGGCAAAGGAAAAAATTGAAAAAGCGGGCGGAACAATCGTTCAGTCTGAAGCATAAAAGGCGGTAAAAATGGCTAATAATGTATTTGCAAATATGCTCAAAATAAAGGATTTACGTAGCCGTATTTTCTTTACGATCATAGTTTTAGCAGTTTTCCGTCTGGGTTCGGTACTCACCATCCCCGGTATTGACCCTAAGGCTCTTACCCTGTATTTCCGGCAAGGGCAGGGTAATGCTTTTGCAGACCACATGGATTTTTTTGTCGGCGGTGCATTCTCGAATTTCTCGGTTTTTATGTTGGGGGTTATGCCTTACATTTCTACCCAGATTTTAATGCAGCTTGCAATGATAATCTTCCCCAAATTGAAAAAAATTGCGGAAGAGGACGGCGGAAGAAAAAAGATTCAAGTTTGGACAAGAATTCTTACAGTCGGTGTTGCGATTCTTCAGTCGACGGCGGTTGCAACATGGGCAAGAAGTATCCCCGGTGCTGTTGTAATTTCAAATTCTGTTTTGCATGGGTTTATTTCTATGGTAACAATTACTACCGGAACGATGATAACCGTGTGGATGGGTGAACAAATTACTTCACGCGGTATCGGTAACGGTATTTCGATGCTTATTTTTGCAGGTATTGTTGCCCGCCTTCCTCAAGCGGTTTGGGAACTTATTAAACTGGTAAGTGCCGGTGAATTGAACTTTGTATTCGTTATTATTGCCTTTATGATGTTTGCCGGTATTATTGCTTTGGTTGTTTATGAACAGCAGGGGCAAAGAAAAATACCGGTGCATTATGCAAAAAGGGTAATCGGAAGAAAAATGTACGGCGGTCAAAACACCTATATTCCTTTTAAGATTAACCCGTCGGGCGTTATACCCATTATTTTTGCATCATCGTTTTTGACGTTCCCGCTGATGCTTTCGCAGACGCTTGGGACAAAAGCCTCATGGATTGCAAGTATTGCCCGATTTTTACGGTCAGACGGTTGGGGGTATAATATTCTGTATATTGTTTTGATAATTTTCTTTGCATATTTTTACACACAAGTTACTTTGAATCCTACGGAAATTGCAAAACAGATACGTGAAAACGGCGGTTCCATACCCGGAATTAGAACCGATAAAACGGAAGAATATCTGCAAAAGATTTTAAACAGGCTTGTATTACCCGGTTCATTGTACCTCGCTGCAATCGCGGTACTTCCGACCATTATCCAATGGGCATTTAGTTTTCCGAGAGGTATTTCGATGCTTATGGGCGGAACGTCGCTGCTTATTTTGGTAGGCGTAGATTTGGATACGATGAGTCAGATTGAAGCATTGCTTAAAATGCACCACCATGACGGATTGCTTAAAAAAGGCAAAATTAGATCGAGGAACCTATAGAATTTTTTTTAAAAATAGTATAAAATGCTATTTTTTAAGGAGTAAATATGAAGGTTAGAACAAGTGTAAAACCTATTTGTGATAAATGTAAGGTTATTAAACGCAACGGAATAGTACGGATAATCTGTACAAATCCTAAGCATAAACAAAGACAAGGTTAACGGAGGACACTGGATAATGGCTCGTATTGCGGGAGTTGACCTCCCTAACAAACATGTTAATGTTTCATTGACGTACATTTACGGTATCTCTACTTCATCGGCAAATAAGATTTGCGAGAAGACAAAAATTAATCCGATGAGAAAGATGAATGATTTGGATGAAGTCGAATTGGCGGCGATCCGCGAAGTTATTGACAAAGAATACAAGGTAGAAGGACGTTTACGAACGGAAGTTGCCTTGAATATCAAGCGGCTTCAGGATATCGGGTGTTACCGCGGACAGAGGCATCGAAAAGGGCTTCCTGTACGAGGTCAACGTACCAGAACCAATGCCAGAACACGCAAGGGTAAGAAAAAGACCGTTGCAGGAAAGAAGAAATAATCGGAGGAAGCAAAAAACATGGCGACTATAAAAAAACGAAAAGAAAAAAAGAGCATTTATGAAGGCAATGTTTATATTCAAGCAACCTTTAATAACACGATTATTACGATAACCGATTTAAAAGGGAATGTTCTTTCTTGGGCATCTTCCGGCGGATTGGGGTTTGCCGGAGCAAAAAAATCAACCCCCTTTGCCGCCCAGACGGTTGCGGAAACTGCCGTTCAAAAGTGTCAGCCGTACGGTTTGCATGAGGTTCATGTTTTCGTAAAAGGACCGGGAGTCGGCAGGGAGTCGGCTATTAGAACGCTTGGAACAATGGGCTTAAAGGTTCGCTCGATCAGCGATGTAACTCCCATTCCGCACAATGGCTGCCGTCCCAAAAAGACGCGGCGAATATAGAAGGAGACGTGAATGGCCCGTAAAAATCTTCTAAAAGGATTTAAAAAGCCTAAAGGTTTGGAATTTGATCGGCTGCAATCAACCGAAAGCTATGGAAAATTTACGGCATCTCCGTTTGAAACAGGTTTCGGAACTACGATTGGAAATTGTTTGAGACGTATTCTTTTGTCTTCAATTCAAGGGTATGCTATCTCGGCAGTGCTTATAACTTCCTATGATGCTGACGGTGTTCCGCATACGATTTCCAGCGAATTTGAGAATATCCCGCATGTTTCAGAAGATACGCTGGAGATTTTAAATAAGCTAAAACAAATTCGATTGAAGCTTTCAAATGAATCGGAGCAGAGTGAATTTCATTATGAATTTAAGGGGCCTGCGTCGGTAAGCAGCAAGGATTTTGCCGTAGACGGACAGCTTGAAATTTTCGGCGAATCGTTCCATATAATGGAATTGATGAAAGGTGCTAATATTTCGCTTGATATTCAAGTAGATTTTGCAAGAGGATATGTTCCGGCAGAAGTAAACGAAAAGTATATAGATATTGTCGGGACAATCCCGTTGGATGCCATTTATGGTCCGGTTCTTAAAGTAAAATACGATATTGAACCATGCCGCGTCGGTCAGCGAAACGACTATGATAAACTTGTCCTTGAGATATGGACTGACAGCACGGCAAGCCCCGAAGATGTTTTGGGAGAAGCGGCAAAAATTGCAAAAGAGCATTTTTCGATATTCATCAATTTTAATGAAAGTGATTATCGCGGTGATGATGAAGAAGATGCAGAGGAGTCTGCCGTAAAAAAATTGTTGGATATGTCGATTAACAGTCTTGATTTTACCGTAAGGGCAAAAAACTGTTTGGATATGGCAGGGATAAAAACCTTAGGCGAACTGTCAAGAAAAACTGAAGACGAAATTAGCAGTATGCGCAATGTCGGTAAAATGACAATGACGGAAATTCATGCTAAGTTGGCTGAATACAATTTGCGTTTGGGTATGACTGATTACAGTCATCTAAAAAATACGATTAAAGCATCACGACAGAAGGAAGAAACAGATGAAGCATAAAAACGGCTTTAATCCGCTCTCTAGGACAACGGCACACCGCCGTGCGTTGCACCGAAATATGGTTACATCGCTATTTAAATATGAGCGGATTACGACAACAAAACAAAAAGCGATGGAAGTGCGCCGGACAGCGGAAAAATTGATAACCCGTTCAAAGGATGATACCTTTAATAACCGAAGATATGCCGCTAAGTACCTTTGGGACAACGATATTGTAAAAAAACTTTTTACGGAAATCGGTCCCAGAATGAAAGACAGAAACGGCGGGTATACCCGCGTTTTAAAACTCGGCTTTAGGGAAGGCGATGCTGCGGATGTAGCAATCTTGGAACTTGTAGACTACGACTTTGAAAAACAAGAAAAGGATGCAAAGAAAAAGCGCGATTCAAAAAAGAGTGAAGATAAAAAAAGTTCTTCAGTAAAGAAAAACGGATTTAAATCTTCAAAAGCAGAATCGGACTCAAAGAAAAATGACCAAGTAATTGATCATCAATCAAATCGGAGGTACAACCGTGTCAAAGGCTCATAGAGGTAAGGGTATCCGTGCGGAACAAAACCGCGGTAGGGGAACATGTCCCGTATGCAACAAAACCGGTGTTAAAGTTTTGTATGAACAAGAAATTAACGGCGCAAAAACAAAAATCTGTAAAATTTGTAGAGCAAATATGAAGAATAAAAAGGCTGCAGAAGCTGCTGCGCAAAAAGCTGCCGAAAACTCGGCTGAATAAATGCCTTTTTTGACAACGCCTGCCTTTAGTGCAGGCGTTTTTTTTGCACTAATATAAAATGGACTGAATGTAATGCGGTTTTAATTATTTTAACTCGAATCATATTTATTCGTGCTTGGCGGAAGATAAAAAACAAGCCGATTGAATGTAATAGTACAGTGTTAATCGGCTTCCAAACAAACAGGAGGGGCATAAACAACCGGATAACCATGTTGTCCGGCTGGTATATATCGAATTTGCCAATGGCAAACATCGCATTATTATATGTGCTTTTTGCTTGAAGCTGCACTGCAAGAGTGCTTCATTGTAAAAGCACGGAAAAACTTTTTTTAGGATTTTATCTGCTTCCAGTGTGAGCGGATATGAACAATCAATCTCCTTACAAAAAGTTTTTATAACATATAGTAGGTACCCTATAAAAACTGAGGTTTTTACAGATGCCCATTAGCTTGCAATAAGAGCTCTTATTTCGACTTTTTTACTTTGAAGTTTTTTTAAAGCTCTTAATTGTGTTTGCCGTATAGATTCGGCTGAGATAGAATACTTTTTACCTAAAACAGCAAAGGGCATTGCTTTTTTCATACCATTTAAGCCGTATCGGTTTTTAACTACATCTTTTTCCCGCTCGCTTAGCATTTCAAAGCATTTATCCAGTTCCGTTTTAACTTCTTTGTCAAGAGTTTGATTTTCCGGATTGTAAGTATTGCACGGAATAATATCGTATAAACAGGAAGTTATACTTTCTGTAATCGGAGCATCCAGACTACAAGTATCGTTCTCGGTATATGTTTTTACTTTCTTAATAGATTCTATAGGTATATTCAATACTTTGGAAAGCTCATCATAAGACGGTTTTGTACCGTGAAGAATAGTATAGTTTTCTTCTTCATGTTGTAATTGACGAATGAGAAGCTCTTTCCTTATAGGTAACTTAACCATTCTCAGCGAGGTATTTAAATACCGCATAAATGCCTGTTTTATCCAAAATACAGCATAGGAAGAAAATCTAACATTAAATTTTTTAGAAAAGTGACGAGCAGCCTTCATTAAGCCTATATTTCCTTCTTGAATTAATTCCAAAATTTGAGAATTATTGTTGCTATATCGTTTTGCCAGCCGGATAACGAGTCTTAAATTGGACGTTATCAATTTTTCTTCGGCATTTTTGTTGCCGTCTTTTACCGCATCGGCAAGGGATATTTCTTCTTCTGCCGTTAAAAGGGGATATTTTTTTGCTTCCCGAATGTATTGTAATAAAACATCATCATTCATTTTTTACCTCATATATAATGTAAAGCAAAAATCGTGCTAAGTATAAATATAATAAAAATAAAGTTTATTCTATCCAATTTATTACTTTTGATATAAAAAAAATTAGCCTGATTAGACATTATAATTATTTTGGATATTTATATTCTTATATAAAATCATACAGTGTATCTTTTTGTGTATTTTATAGTGTATATTTATGTATACAGTTGTCGATACCTATGGCAGAAAATGAATAATTATCGTATTTTTCGATGATTTTATCGGAAGAAATAAGTGCTGAAAGCGGAAATTTCCCGCCCCCGTCGGGTAAATCGGCTGCAAATTTGGGGCAAGAAAGCCCTGAAAGTTTTTTTTCTAAAATTTTCCATAATTCAAGAGCCTTTTTTAGCGGAACTCTAAAGTGCGATGTCCCTGTAGCTGCGTCAAGTTGGAAAAGATAACCCGGTTTTATGCTCAGACAAGTAAGTGTATGAAAAAGTGCAACTAAAGTTTCGGCTGAATCATTTATTCCCTGTAAAAGAACCGTTTGACTTTGCATCGGAATACCCGCTTCTATGCAGGATGTTAGGGCACTTCTTTGAGCACTGCCAAGCTCAACGGGATGGTTTATGTGCGGGATGAGCCAAAGCGGTCGGCAGTTCCTTAAAAGCGTTATCAACTGCGGGGTAAACAGTTCAGGAGCAAAAATAGGAGAGCGGGTGCATAGGCGGATGATGAGGTTTTGCCTCAAGTTACGCAAAGCGGTTAAGATAGTTTTTAATGTACTGAACCCGCAGGAAAGAGGGTCTCCCCCCGATACAAGTACTTCGGTTATTTGAGAATTTGCGGAAATATAAGCACATACGGTTTGAAGTTCTTGCGGTGTAATGCAGCCTTTTTTTCGTGCAGTAAAGCCGCGTCTAAAACAGTACCTGCAATATGATAGGCATGTTCCTGTGGTTAATAGAAGCACTCTATTTTCATATTGATGAACAAGATAGGGGGTAACACAGTATTTTTGTTCGCCGAGTGGGTCGGCAGTTTCATAATCGGCAACATGTTTTTCTGCTGCTGAAAATTCGACTTGGCGGCGCAGAGCTTCGGCATATTCTCTATATTCGGGCTTTGTTTTGGCTTCGGCTTCCGCTCCTTTTATAAGTTCATCGAAAGCAGGGGAGATTAAGACGGGCTGTTCCGCTTTTGCAGTTTGTTGTGCGGAAAAATTCCGCCAATTTTTTTCGTTCATTTTACTTACTGTATACTGTATTGTAAGTTTTTTCAAGATACGGTATAGTAAAAACGGGGCATTATGTGTTCACATAAATCGAATTTTATCAACATTGTACCGATTAGGCATTTACTCGCCCTTTCATTATTAGCGATTATTTCGGCGTTGACTCCGTTTATAAGTTTTTGGGGCTTATCGAAAGTGGTTGACGCTGTTTCGGGCGCAGCATTGGGAACAAATATTATTTTATATATAATTTTAATGGGCTTTTTTCTTGTTACCAATGATACATTTGAAGCAATACGCTGGACGTATTCAACTTTCTTGGAAGGGAAAATATTCTTGGAAATGAAAGAAAAACTTTTAAGTAAAGTTGCAAATTGGAAATACATAGATATTTTTGAAAATCCTAATTTTTTAAATAAGTTGAATTTTGCAGACCAATCCATTCCGCGTTTCCACGGATTTTTTAATTCGCTTGCGATGCTGGTGTCGGGAGTGCTTGGTTCGCTTCCTTTTTTATGGATTGGTTTTACAACCCGTTGGTGGATTCCGGTTGCGATTATTTTGGGCTTTCTTCCGAGTTTAATTGTTAAGTGGAATCTTGAAGAAAGACTTTGGGCATTGGAAATTCAAAACGGAGAAGAATATAAAGAGGCCGGAGTTCAAGAGTCAATGCTGTTGGGGCAAGCTTTTGCAAAAGAAATCCGTTTATGGAATATTGCTCCATTTATTTTGAATAAGTGGAAAAATAATAGACGGAACCTTTTGGCGGAAAGTTCCGCATTGCGGAATAAAAGTATGGTTTTAACTTTGCTTGCGAATTTATTTGAAGGCATTACCGATTGTGCTGTGATTGCGTATTTGTATTTTATGATTTCATATGGAGAGTTGACCTCCGGAAAATTTGTATTTGCTGTAACGGCAGTAATTCAACTTAGACAAAATGCTTTTACGGTTTTGCTTTTTGGTCTTGATATTAAAGTTGCATTTGACCGCTTAAAGCCTTTCTTTGAAATATTAAATTATGAATATATAAAAAAAGAAAATATTATAAATACCGGTACTCAACAAACTATCATTCAAAATGAATATATTGCGTTAAAAAATGTTTCGTTTACATATCCCGATTGCAGTATAAAAGCTCTTAACGATATAAACTTTTCCGTACACAAAAAAGAGAAAGTTGCAGTTGTAGGTGTAAACGGCTCCGGCAAATCTACATTGATAAAATTAATAAGCGGAATGTATCCCGTTGAAACGGGTGAATATTTTTTTGCAGGTAGGAACGCCAATGAAATTCCGCACGAAGAATTTGGGAAATTTTTTTCTGCCGTATTTCAAGATTTTGCAAAATTTCCAATGAGCTTTGAAGAAAATGTTATTGCCGCAGATTTGGGAAAAATTTCTTTATCGGATTCAACTTATGCAATAGACAAAGAAAGATTTGACTTGCTGTGTGATAAATTTCCAATTAAAAACGGGTTGCTTAATTCTTCAAGTTTATTAACACGTCAATTTGAGAACGGTTTGGACTTATCGGGCGGAGAATGGCAGCGCATTGCCATAATGAGGTGTGCATGGGCTGATAGAGATGTCGTATTGTTGGATGAACCGGCCGCTGCGTTGGATCCCGATTCGGAATACGAAGTTATTGATGCAATGCTTAATTTAATAAAAGATAAAACTGCAATTATTGTTACGCATAGGCTTGCTCTTTGCAAAAAAGCCGATAGAATTATTGTGATGGATGCAGGAAGAATTATTGAAGAAGGTCATCATAATGAATTAATGAATAAGCGGGGAAAATATGCGGCAATGTATAATAAACAGGGTGAGCATTACCGTGGAGATACTTATATAAATGCTTAATGTAAATTTAACTGAAGAATTGTTCAAAGCTTCAAAACTAATTCAATCGGACCTTTTTAAAAATTTTTTAAAAGAAGGAATTGATAGACGTAAATTTATTTCGGAATGGCTTACCGAAAATAAAGTACCCAATACAGTTGTGTCAATACGGAATAAAAAACATATTATAGTAAAATACAAATCACAGAATTATAATCCGCTTTTTAAAATTAAAACTATTGCCGTACATTATGACCG
This sequence comes from uncultured Treponema sp., assembly GCA_938045195.1. Classification (GTDB taxonomy): domain Bacteria; phylum Spirochaetota; class Spirochaetia; order Treponematales; family Treponemataceae; genus Treponema_B. The sequence goes on along the minus strand of CALINC010000088.1, from coordinate 15,711 downwards.
TGAAAAAAATACGCAAGGTGCAAATGATAATTCTGCGGCTTGTATTCAATTAATGTTATTTGCAAAATACCTTCTTCAATTTAATTGCGCACATAATATTAAAATAATTTTTACCGATGGGGAAGAAGCCGGTGCAAGCGGAATTGCAAATCAGGGTTCTTATTTACTTGGAACGGGATTAAAGAAACTAAAAATGGATAAGGATGATATTTTTGTTTTTGATATGTGCGGCAGAGGAGATGTTTTAATTTTATCTCAATCGGGAATTTGCGGACGTCCAAAGAAAAATGTTTTGGGTTTGGATATTCTGCATTCCGAGTGCTGCGCTTATGCGCAAGAGGCTTGTCCCAATCAATGGCTTTCAATTCTTACTCCGTATAGCGACAATGCAGGTTTTATTGCGGCGGGGCTTTCGGCACAGGTAATTACAGTACTGCCGCGCAGTGAAGCGGAGACTCTTTTAGACTATTTACCGAAATATATTTCATGCAGTTTTTTTAATTCTTCAAATTCACAAAATAAAACTGCAATTCATTCTTTGATAGATTTAATAATTAAAAACAAAAAACCTGAAATAAATTCTCCGCTTGCAAAAGTAATTCCGGAAACATGGCAGTTTATGCATACGAGTAATGATACAATAGACACATTGACACCGCAAGCATTTATCCTTATAGAAAAGTATTTAAAATTTCTTGCGAATGTAAAAAGAATTTAGTTTATGCCGATTACGAAATTGCAACTTTTTCTTTTTTTAATGTGTCTTTTATTTCTTTTGGAATGCGGTAACTTTCTGTAGCTTTTTGAATCGTTTTATTGTGCGTAAAGGTATTCAGTTTTTTATTTTTAATATAAGGAAACGCTGCCGTATATTGTTTTACGAGGGCAGTGCTGAAATACCATGCAATCATCATATTGACATAATATTCTTTGGAACTAACTTTAGAAACAATGTCGAGCATTTCGGGTTTAAAATATTCGTCAAGATAATTCGACAACAATAAACCGATTGCATAGCGTACCGTATATGTATGTTTTGATTTTATCCATACTAAAATTTTTTTGTAAATCTTTTCAGGTTCGGTTTTAAATATTTTCGGTGAAAACGAGTCACAGGTTGCCCAATTATCTATGTATGGTAAAAATTTTTCGGTTTCTTTTATTGCCGTATCAAAATCTTTTATATTTTCAATGAAAAAACAGTGAAGATTATTTTCTTCAAAATAAGTATGCGGTAAGTCTTTCATGAATTCCGCCGCAAGGATAGGTTCCGTTTTAAAAATATCTTTTGCGAATTTACGCAGTACAGGAGTTCTAATTCCTATCATAGTTTTTTCATCAATATTTGGGATTAGTTTTTTGTTAAAGTTTTTATATTTTTTATCTTCAAAAGAAAAAAGTTTGGTTTGTATTAAAGTTTTTTTATTATTCGTCATTAAATTCTTTCCTCATATTGAGCAATACGGCAGCCTTTTTTAGCGGTAATTTCATACAGACAAATTTCCATAATAGTATTTTGCAAGGCTGTTCCGATTGAACGCAATTTTAAATCCGTTTCTGCAAGCAAACTTATTATTTTTATACAAGTGTTTTCGTTCCAAAGTTTTGCAGCACGGGTATATTGTGCAATTGCGAGTTTACTTGTAAAGCCGTAACGTTTTAATGTAAAGTCATCAAGATATGTGTTTTCATGATGAGCGTTGTGCCAATCATTTAATCTTCGGAAACAATATGTTAATCCTGCGATAATTTGTACTGGGGATGAATTTTTTGCAAGCATTAGCTTTTGAGTTATAGACAAAGCGGCTTCCAAATTATTAAATGTTAATGCATTAAAAAGGGTAAAGGGGGTTTCTTCTTTTGTGTGTGCAAAAAATTCCTCTATATCTTCTTGCATAACATGTGTGCCTTTTTGTAGAAACAAACATAAATGAGAACATGCCGTTTTTAATGCGTCGGTATTATTTTCTACAAGTTCTAAAAGCGTATTAATAGCACTTTCTTCAATCTTAATTCCTTCTTTAAAAAAGAAATTACGAATCCACTCATGTTTTTTATTTTCAAACATTTCCCAGAATATTTTTTGCTGTGTCTTGGGAACAACATCGCTTATTTTTTTTGCAACGGAAGTTTCTTCCGAAATTAAAATTAAAAAAGAATCGTTTTGTATGTTTTCTTTTGAAACCGAAATAATCCAAGCGGTAAGAAGTTCTACATCTTCTTTCTTTTTTATAAGCTCAGCGGATTTCAGAATAACTAATTTTGCAGGCGAAAAAAGAGAAGCATTTTGCAATAGCGAAACAACAGCTCCCATTCCCGTTTCTCCTGCATACATTGTGTGAATTTCCACATCGCCGTATTTTTTTAAAAGGGTTTTTGAAATTGTTTGTACCGCCGTATTTCTCTCTCCGATTTCGGACCCCATAAATAACCAAACAGGATTTATCATTTTTCTCCTATCCCATAAAAATTTACAGTTTTTAAAAACGGCTTATTATATATCATAATCTTTTTTTTTTCTATATTGACGTTCAAAAAAAAAAAATATATAATACTTTTTCGGAGTTATTATGAATAAATTTGTTGGTACGACCTCCCGTGGGCTGATTGCTCCCATTATCAATGAGGGTGATGATATTGCGGTAATAGCAGCGGAGACATTGTTAAATGCTGCTGAAGGTGAAGGCTTCACGATTAACGATAGGGATATTCTTTCGGTAACGGAATCCGTTGTTGCCCGCTCTCAGGGGAATTATGCTTCGGCGGATGATATTGCTTTTGATATAAAAACGAAATTCGGCGATGCTGCCATCGGTTTAATTTTTCCTATTTTAAGCAGAAACAGATTTTCGGTATGTTTGGAAGGAATTGCCCGCTCAAAAAATAAACTTATTATGATGTTAAGTTATCCGAGTGATGAAGTGGGAAATCATTTAATTGACCCTGACGTATTTGAAGATTCCGAAGTAAACCCATGGACAAATACATTTACGCATGATGCATTCCGTAGACAATTCGGCGAACACAAGCATAAGTTTACCGGAATTGATTATATAGAATATTACGAATCCATAATGAAAAAATATAATAGCGAATCTTGCGTTATTTTATCGAATGATCCTAAACAAATTATGGAATATACTGATTCTTGTTTGGCTTGTGATATTCACACAAGAGCCCGTACGAAAAAACTTTTAAAAAAAGCCGGAGCAAAAACCGTCTTTGGGCTTGACGATATTTTAAATGCTTCGGTAAACGGGAGCGGTTTTAATTCCGTTTATGGCCTTCTCGGTTCAAATAAGGCGGGCGAAGACAGAATAAAATTATTTCCCGATAATGCTCAGACTGTGGTAGAAAAAATACAAAAAATTATAAAGGAAAAAACCGGAAAGCTTATTGAAGTTATGATATACGGTGATGGAGCTTTTAAAGACCCCATAGGAAAAATTTGGGAATTGGCAGACCCCGTAGTTTCACCTGCATATACTAAAGGCTTGGAGGGAAAACCGAATGAAATTAAATTAAAATATCTGGCTGACAATAATTTTAAAGGGCTTTCGGAAGAGGAGCAGCAAAAACAAATTGCAGCATACATCAGCAAACACCAAAAAGAAACTTCTGCTAAAATAGATTCTATGGAATCACAAGGAACAACTCCCCGCCGTCTAATAGATTTAATCGGCTCTCTTTCGGACTTAACTTCAGGATCTGGCGATAAGGGAACCCCGATCATTTTTATTCAAGGATATTTCGATAAATATACCGGTTAAAATCTAAAGGGAGTTATTTAATTTTAAGTTATGCTAAAACGAAAAACTATTTTGTTCACAAGTAAAAAAGATAAACGGAAAACGGCAGTACTGGCTTCTTTATGTGTATTTTTTTATTCCGTGTTTTTTATGCTTATTATTTGGCTTTTGGGCGTATTCCCTAATGTAGATATTGATCAGGCAATTTTTACCGCAATGACACCGATTGATGGAACAAGCAGTGCTGTTTTATTGAGTTTTTATCTTGAAGTAATTGCAGTTCCGATATTATTAACTGTGCTTAACTTGATTTTAATTTTAAAGGAAAAACAAATTGCTGTTATATTACAGTCCAAAAATTTTAGAATTGCACCCTGTTTGTGCAAACACCCCTTCCTTTATTTAATAGTACTGGTTGTGCTTGTAACGGGGTATTCTCAGTATAAACTTAGGTATGTTCAATATGCTTATTATACAATGCTGCCGCCCGGCGACCTTTATGAAAAAAATTATATTGATCCTGCAAAAGTAAAATTTACATTTCCTGAAAAAAAACGCAATTTAATAATTCTTTATTTAGAATCTATGGAAATAACCGCAACCGATGTGGAACACGGAGGGCTTTTACGGAATAATTTAATTCCCGAATTGACCCGTATTGCAGAAGATGAATTATCTTTTAGTAACGGTAGTAAATTGGGCGGTGCGGTACAAGTTGCAGGAGCAACTCATTCCATAGCTTCTCTTACCTGTCTTAATTTGGGAGTTCCTCTTATTTTGAAAATTCCGCATATCAGTTCTTTGGCTTCATTTAATGAACACAATTTTAATCTTTCAAAATTGAAAATTGAACACTTTATGACGGGCGGTTACGGTTTGGGAGATTTACTTTACGATAACGGATATAATTTGACGTTCAGTATGGCTTCAAATAAAGACTTCGGCTGTTTGGGACAATTTTTAGAAGCACATAAAAATTTCAATATAAAAACTGCTGCGGAGTATAAAGCTGAGGGGCGCATTCCGCAAGACTATAATGTTTGGTGGGGCTTTGAAGACGAGAAGCTATATCAATTTGCGCGGGAAGATATTTCGGCTCTTGCACAAGAAGATAAACCCTTTGCCTATATTCTTTTTACCGCCGATACGCATTCACCGGGCGGATACCGTGATGAAAAATGCCCGAATATTTATTTTGAAAAAATTCATAATGTGTATGCAGGGGCTTCGCAAAAAGTTTACGATTTTATTATGTGGGCTAAAAGTCAAGACTTTTATGAAAATACAACGATTGTAATTGTAGGCGATCATCTTTATATGGGCGGCGATTTGTATCCGCTTACCGTACGTAATTCCGAAAGACATACGTATAATGCTTTTGTTAATTCTGCAAAAACTACCGATAAAAATAAAAACCGCCGATTTACAACGTTTGATTTATTCCCGACGGTTGTAGAAAGTTTAGGTATCGGTTTTGATGCAAAGGGGTTGGGGCTGGGCAGATCGCTTTTTTCCGGAGAGAAAACTTTGCTTGAACAAAAAGGGTTAAATCGGCTAAATGCCGAAATCACAAGAAAATCGGACTTTTATGAAAATAATTTGATGAATAAAAAATAGGATAGTGTATGAAAATTGTTTTGTGTTCTGCCGAAAGCAGGGCGGGAGATATTGAATATAATCTTTCGCAAATTAAGTTTTTTTTGGATAAAACAAAAAATGAAAAACCTGATATGATATTATTCGGTGAAAGTTTTTTGCAAGGTTTTGATGCTTTATGCTTTGACTATAAAAAAGATATTCACAGGGCATTAGGTATTAACAGCGTACCTATTGCCGAAATAAAAAAATATGCCGCCTTGCAAAAAACAGCAATCGGTTTCGGATTTTATGAAAACAACTGCGGCGGAATTTATAGTTCGTATTTAATTGCAGGCAAAAACGGAGAAACGCTTTGTTTGTACAAAAGAATTTCACAAGGATGGCGTATTACCGATACATGTGCCGATTATCGTGAGGGTAAACATTTTATCGAATTTGAATTTGAGGGTAAAAAACTTTCTCTTTTTATTTGCGGTGATTTATGGGAAGATAATCTATTACATAAAATAATTGATTTAAATGCCGATGCTTTTTTATGGCCGGTATTTTGCGGTTATTCTGTAGCAGAATGGGAAAATGATAAAACCGACTATGCCGCAAGAACTGCAATTTTGGATAAACCCGTATTATTCGTAAATTCATTGACCGAAGATTTGCACAATAAAAAAACGGGCGGTGGAGCTTTTGTGTGGCATTTGGGAAAACTTATAAAAGAATTGCCGATGGGGAAAACCGGATATATAATATATGAGATATAAAGCAGCACTTATAATTTTTTTACCGGCACGGAGAAGATGAACACAGAAGCAGTATTTGCACCGAAGTGTTTATCTTCTCCGCATGTTTGTATTTTTTAATTTGACATTATAAAATTAAAAATCCGAATCATAGTTTACAATATCGTTTTCGGAGCTTTCTTTTGAAGATTTTTCTACATTTGTTTTAAAATCCTCAGTTTCATCAAGACCGTATTTATCGAATTCTTTTTGAAGCTCTTGAACATATTTTTTCAAATTATCTTGATTTAATATTTCGATTATGTCAGCACATTGAGCGGGCGAAAAAGCCATACGCATTGCGGGGCAGCCTGCCCCTTCTTTGTTGGCTTCGGTTGTATTTGCTAAAATAAAATACGGCCGATTATCGGTAATGAGCTGGTACTCGCAGCGCAGCGTTGCATTACCGATTCTTCCGGCACCCAATAACCCCCAAGAAAGTTCTATGCGCGTTTTACCATAGTACGCCTTTTTTTTATCGTTTTTAGAGCTTATATTTTTAGCTTTATACTCTTCAATATAGCGGGTCATTGCGTTACTAATAACCTGCCGGTTTGCTTCCGTAAGGGTTATCCAAATATTATCACCTAGGAATTTATGATGAATGATCATATTATTTGAACGCGGGGCAAATACAAATGTATATTCTGCAGGTTTAATTTCATTTTTTGTTCTTTTTACTGTTCCTGCCATTACTTTTGCAATTTCTTTAGGCGCAAAATCGCCTAAAAAATTCGGGTCGTTTTTTTTAGGAACTGTTTTGCAAGAAACGGAAAACAAAACTGTTGCGGCTATAAATATCGCTGTAAATATAGATAAAATTTTCTTATTCATTTTATTCCTCCATAATATAAACTAGAACCTTTTAGAGGTTACTTTGTTACAAAAAATATCAATTTTCTTCTTTTTTAATTTCAAGCGTTTGAACCGTTTTGTTGAGAACTGTTAAAACCAAAACTGTTCCTTCTTGCACAGCGTAAGGAATATCACATTTTCCGCCGGAATGTTTAAAGTTTAAAAGTTCTTCTTGTTTACCGTCAGGGTATACCGCTTCAAGTGAAACTTTAACCGGATATGGATATTTCGGAAGATTAGGCGAATAAATACCGAAAAGCATTTTTTCCGTATTTTCGGGCAGTGCTAAAGATATGCTGATTGAAGAAAAAGCTTCAACTTCGGAATCCGCCGGAATACTTTGAGCCGTTATTAGGGGCTTTTCGGTGCCGGTACTACGTTCCGCTTTAATATTAAACATAAGTTTACTATTTTGCATTGCAGAATAAATTTCTTCAAGCCCCATACCTTCCAGTTTGGGTACGGAAATTTTTTCGCTTTCGGGACCTTTACTTACAATAAATTCAATTTCCATGCCTTCGGAGATTTCGGTGTCGGGAGACGGATTTTGTTCCAAAATCGTACCGGCAGGAATTGAACTATTCTTATACATAACAGGTTCTTTTATGGAAACAAGTTGTTTTCTTCCTGCGGTAAAAAGAGATGCAAAATGCTGTTGAACATCGGTTAAACTTTTTCCGACATAATTTTCAAGCCTATCTATTACGGCTCCGCGGCTTATAATTAACGTAATTCGCCTTCCGGCTTTTACGATTGTTCCGGCAGGCGGACTCTGTTCCAGTATTTTTCCGGCATCATCGGGATTGTCCGAGAATCTAAGCTGAATGCGCGGATAAAGTTCTTTTGCTTGCAGCTTTAATGCCGCTTCGGTAAATTGTTCACCCTGAACATTAGGGACTAGAACTTGGTCGGCTGTTTTAAGCGAAGTGAAAAAAACAACAGTAGCTAAAAGTACAACAAAAAGCAGCATTACCAATGAAGTAATAATAATTACTTTTCCATTTCCTTCAATGCCGTCGGCAATATTTTCAAAACTCATATTCTTATCCTATTTTTATGTTAATTACATATAGTAAAAATTCATCAAGATTTTATCAGTTTAAAGTATTGTATCAAATTTTTTATTTTTTGTCATTTCCTTAAGAACAGTTTATCCCCCCAATCTCTTAACTTCTTCGATCTTATCGCGGATAACCGCCGCTTCTTCAAACATAAGCATATCGGCATATTCTGCCATTTGGACTTCAAGCCGCTTAATCAGTTTTTTGCGGTCGGAGGGAACCAAAATATTAAAGCTCGAAATAATGGGCTCCGCTTCCGTCTTTGCCGCTTCTTTTTTAATTTCGTTTTCGCGGGTTAAAATATCTTCTACCGCTTTTTTGATTGTCATAGGCGTGATGTTATGCTCTTTATTATATGCTTCTTGAATGGAGCGGCGGCGGGATGTTTCTTCAATAGTTTCTTTCATAGCATCGCTTATCCTATCGGCATACATTACTACCGTTCCGTTTTCGTTACGGGCGGCACGTCCTACAATCTGAATAAGACTGGTTGTTGAACGTAAAAAGCCTATTTTATCCGCATCGAGAATTCCGATAAAAGATACTTCCGGTAAATCGATTCCTTCCCGCAAAAGGTTAATTCCGATAAGCACATCGAATTCTCCCGCCCGCAATCCTTTAAGGATTTCAACCCGCTCAATTGTTTCAACTTCGCTGTGAATATATTTTACTTTAAGCCCCAAGCCGGTAAGATAATCGGTTAAGTCTTCCGCCATTTTTTTGGTAAGCGTTAAAATAAGGCTCCGTTCCTTGCGGGTAATCCGCTTTTGCACTTCACCGTAAATATGCTCCATCTGTCCTTCGCTTTTGCGGATTTCAATCAGCGGGTCTAAAAGACCTGTCGGACGGATCAGCTGTTCAACAACACGGGTGGAATATTTTAATTCTTTTTCTCCCGGTGTTGCGGAAACAAAAATTGCTTGGTTCAGCATTTTTTCAAACTCGGTTATTTTTAAGGGGCGGTTATCCAAAGCACACGGCAGGCGGAAACCGAAGTCTACAAGGTTTTGCTTTCGGCTTCTATCTCCCTCATACATTGCTCCTACTTGCGGAAAAGTTACATGGCTTTCGTCCATAAAAAGTAAAAAATCTTTTGGAAAATAATGAAAGAGGGTAGCAGGCGGTTCGCCCGGTTTGCGGTTTGCAATAGGGGCGGAATAGTTTTCAATACCGGGGCACCTGCCCATTTCGGAAAGCATTTCTATATCATATTCGGTTCTTGTTTTAAGCCGCTCGGCTTCAAAAAGTTTTCCTTGCATTTTTAAAACTGCGAGCCGCTCTTCCAGTTCTTTTTTTATTCTTTCCAAAGCATTTGGAATTGCGTCTTCCGGCATAACAAAATGCTTTGCAGGATAAATTGAAAGCTCTTCATATTCTTGTATTACCTCACCCGTAAGCGGAATAAATTTTCTAATGCGGACAATTTCTTCCCAATCGAATTCAATGCGGTATGCTTCTTCCATATAGGCAGGGAAAATTTCCATAACATCGCCTTTAACACGGAATCTGCCGCGCTCCAAAACGGCATCATTGCGATCATATTGCAAACTGATAAGCTGTTTTTTTAATTTTTCAATTTCAATTGATTGCCCTTTTTCAACGGTAATCCGTAAATCCCGCCACGATTCGGGCAGCCCCAAACCGTAAATGCATGATACGGTAGAAACGACGATGACATCCCGCCGCTCCATAAGACTAAAAGTTGCCGAAAGTCTCAAGCGGTCAATTTCATCATTGATTGAAGCATCTTTTTCAATGTATAAATCCCGTGCTGGTACATAGGCTTCAGGCTGATAGTAATCGTAGTATGATACAAAGTATTCTACTGCATTTTCGGGAAAAAAAGTTTTGAATTCTTTGTAGAGCTGAGCGGCAAGTGTTTTGTTATGGCTTATGATGAGGGTCGGTTTTTGTACTGCTTGAATAATGTTTGCCATGGTGAAAGTTTTACCCGAACCGGTAACACCTTTGAGTGTTTGAAATTTATCGCCTGCAAGCACTCCCTCACTGAGCTGTTTTATCGCCTCCGGTTGATCGCCCGACGGAGCATAGTCCGAAATAAGTTTGAAGTGTTTCATATAATGTTCATACGCTCCTTGTGTATAATATCCGGAAAGATTGTATCATAGTTTTTATTTTTTTTACAGTTGTCGTGTTGACTATTTTTTAGCTACTTGACGAAATTATTTATTTAATAAATAATAAAAGAAATTTTTAAATTAAATATATGGAGTGTTATAATGCAGGAGAAAAAAGATTTGCTGTTTGTTTGCGGCGGATGTAATGCAAAAATAGGGGCAGGCGTTTTGAGCGGTCTGTTAAAAAATTTACCTAAAACATTTTATCCGGGTCTTTTAGTCGGGTTTGATAATTCCGATGATGCCGCCGTTATAAAAATGAGTGAAGAACTTGCAATAATTCAAACGTTGGATTTTTTTCCGCCGATGGTTACTGATCCGTATATTTTCGGGCAAGTTGCCGCAACAAATGCTTTAAGCGATGTGTATGCAATGGGCGGCGAACCTGTATGTGCGTTGAATATTGTCTGTTATCCCGAAGAAGGCGGAGCGGAAAATGCGTATTCCGTTTTGGAAAAAATCCTTTTAGGCGGCACTGAAAAGATTAAAGAAGCCGGTGCTGTGCTTGCGGGCGGACACTCAATTCATGACCCTAAACCTAAATACGGACTTTCCGTAATGGGAAAAGTTCATCCTCAAAAAATATGGAAAAACAATACTCCGCAAGCTGGCGACGTTCTTTTTTTGACAAAAAAACTTGGAGTGGGAATTATAACAACGGCTTATAGCGTAGGCGAAGTTTCGGAAAATGCTTTTAGAGAAGCTGCTTCGTCAATGACAATGTTGAATAAATATGCTGCGGAGGTTCTGCACGATTTTGAAATTCACTGCTGCACCGATGTTACCGGTTTTGGCCTTGCAGGACATTTAAGTGAAATGACGGGCGATACGGTTACGGCATATTTAAATGCCGAGAAAATCCCTTATATAAAAGAAGCGTATAAAGCTGCCGAAGAATTTTTGCTTACTGCCGGCGGGCAGCGCAACCGTAATTTTGCAAAGGGCAAAATATCATTCGCTATAAAAGATTTTGCAACGGAAGAAATTATATTCGATCCGCAGACTTCGGGAGGGCTTCTATTTTCCGTAAGTAAACATGAAGCCGAAAAAATAAAAACCGAATTTGTAAAACGGAATCTCCCGCTCTGGCAAATCGGTGAGATATGCGAAAGGGAAGATTTTGCAATTAAAGTTTTTTAATGCTTATAAACATTGTCTGAATTTATAAAAGCATTATCTGCGCCATCTTTTTTATTCGTTTAATACCCTGTTGCTGCGCAACGTACGCTCTGCGTCGGGGTTGTTGATTATCCCTTATTTTTCGGGAGCGGCACGAGAAAAGAAAGCCTACACCATTGGCAGGTAATTGTGATTGGGCTTGGATAACAAATAAAAGAGAGGGAATATAATGCAAATTAAAATCAAGGAGAACCGGTGAGCAAAGCTCACCTTTTAAAAAATGAAGTTTTCGAGGTTCCCGAAAATAAATGTATCGCTTGAAAAAGCGCAACAGATTTTATATGATGTAAAATCTAGAAACGAAATGCTGTCTGCGGCATAGAAAATATTAAAGGATATTTTAAAAAAAGTGAAAATAGAATATGATAAAATGGAGAATGAAAACACTCTCAAAATTTTTGTACTTGTAAAACACACAACTGATGGATGAGTACAATCAAATTTTAACTGATGATGTACTTCTCAAAGATGGAACAATTTTTGAGTTCAACACAAACGAATATTTGGACGGCTTGATAGAATGTGAATACGGACAACTTGAATATTGGCGGCACGGGAAATTACACGATAATCCTGCTGTAGTAAATGCGGATTTAAGTCATAAAGATATTTGGAGAGACTGTAAATTGATAGAGATAGCTAAGGTGTAAAATGAAAAATAAGCTAATTTTATGTATTAAAACTTTAATGGTAATGGGGTGTTTCTGCGTCTTAAGTGGACAGCAGGAATCGAAAGACCTTATATATTATTCACACATAAAAAAAGAAAAACGTAATAATATACAAGTTGAAAAATTATTAAAAGCTAAAGTTTTAAAAGTTGTAGACGGCGATACAATTAAAGTTAGAATTATTGATTATAACAAAACCTTAAATAGTGAAGAAAAAGTAAGATTTATCGGAGTTGATACGCCTGAAACTGTACATCCTAAAAAAGGTGTAGAGTATTTTGGAAAAGAATCTGCGGCATATACAAAAAAATATTTAAATGATAAAATAATCTATCTTGGATTTGATAATACGCTTCGTGATAAATATAACAGACTTTTATGCTATTGTTATACTGAAGAAGGTATATTTATTAATTATAAAATAATTGCTGACGGATATGGTTATGCGTATTTAAAATATCCTTTTGTGTATGCAAAAGAATTTAAAAAGGCAGAAGAAAATGCAAGAATAAAAAACTTAGGACTTTGGAAAGCTAATAATATGGGAGGTATGATAATTCACAATATCAACAAGAATAACTTTTCCGTCATTCCACTTAAAACAGATACGCCATTGATTATTTATTCTGATGCTATATTGACCTTTTCTGTCATGTTTTAACGCTTATAAACTATTTGATGTCAGGGCATTAAGTATGAGGACATCTACCTAAAATATTATGAGTCAATGAAAGAGTTGAAGACGGGAGTAGACGCTTACTTAAACTTCTATAACACGGCGAATTTTCATCAGGGGCTGTACTACAGTACCTGATGAAATGTATATATGCGTCCGGTACAATGAACCGGAATACAAACGGCTGTATGGATTTTTACACCTTAAACCTGTAAAACATTTGTGTTGACAAAACAGCGTACTTTTCTTCAATAGCCCGTCTTTTCCGGTATGTTCATCTTTCGTCATTCCATGAAAATCCAGCTGGTCGATAACGTCTTTTTCTCGTCTTTGTCTTTTTACTCATCCTTACAGGAGTATCACGTTTTTAGCTATTTACACAATTCTTTTTACAGGGGAAATTTTACACTAGACAATTTATAAAAAAACTACTAAAACAGTAAATAGGTGCTAAAAAAATAAATTTTTAGAGGTGTCCATAAAAAGATTACGTTTCATGTATGATATTAACGTTTAACACCTTCGTTCCAAAGTTTTGCCATCATTGTGTCAGCAGCTTGTATTGTTTTTTGGTTTGCTTCGTAAGCTCTATTTACTTCTATCATTCTCACCATTTCATTTACAACATTTACATTTGAAGCTTCAACAAAACCTTGAATTACTGAGGGGCGCTCAGTACCTTCCGCAGCGATAGCATCTCCCGAAAGCGGCGTGCTTAAATAAAAACTTGAACCGTTCTTTGCGAGGTATCTGTCATTTTCAAATTCTACAATTTTTAAGCGGTCTAAAAATACAGAATCGCTTTCCGGTTCCGTGATGGGACGGGTATAAATTTGTCCGTCTTGATTGATTTTATATTCTTGATTTTGAAGAAAGATTCTGCCGTTTTCACCCATGACGGGGTACCCCTCTTTTGTCATCAGATAGCCTTCGACCCCGACGATAAAATTTCCGTTACGCGTATATTTTTCGCCATAAGGAGTTTCAACTGCAAAAAAACCTTTTCCCTCCAATGCCAAATCCGTTGGGGCATTTGTTTGTTTTAATGACCCTTGTTCAAAAACGGTAAAAACTTCATTTGTTTCAACACCGAGCCCGAGTTTACCGATAATGGGTGCTATGTCCGACGAGCCGAAAGGATTTTTTATTACACCGTCATCATTTAAGCGCCGCAGCAATAACTCCGGAAAGCTCTTTTGGACGGAAACTTCCCGTTTAAAACTTGTAGTATCCAAGTTTGCCAAATTATTGGAGATAACATCCAACTGCCGTTGTTGTGCAAGCATTCCGCTCGCACCCGTATACCAGCCTCGTACCATTTAAAATACCTCTGCGTTAAATATCGGCGTTTTATACATTTCCATTAGGAAATCGGCATAAATTCTTTACCCAAGTTTTGACAAATCTCAAATAAAGACTTGACACATTTTTATATTTTTAGTATACTCAAAACTCTTACGGCGGTATAGCTCAGTTGGTAGAGCAAACGGCTCATATCCGTTAGGTCATAGGTTCAAGCCCTATTGCCGCTAACCTCTTTTAAAGGCACTCATTTGAGTGCCTTTTTTTGTGTTTTATTTGCTATTTCTATAGCCAATGGAGACTTACAGAATCATCAAGCGAAGCACGATTTAACATTATTTATCTGCTATTTACCTTAAGGGGTGTATATTATATTTTGCGGTCTGTCTCTGTAAGATTGATGATATGTTTTACCGTTGGCATATATGATACATCACCTATTTTTTTATGATGAGTATATCATATCCACTATGCCGTTATTTATGCAAGTTTTAGATATAGCGAAGTAGTCGGAAATTATTTAACCATGAAACAGCCAATTAACGGTATCGAAGAATATCATAAAAAGTCCTTTTTTTAGTTAAAATTTTCATTTATTATTTTTTGTAAGTTGATAACCGATTCAATATCTCCTTCCAAAAAAAATTTAAAAGTGTTTGCTGTTGAAGCAAAATAAAATCGGCATTTATTTGCTTTCTCAATATTTTCATTTATTTTTTTCATTAAGCTTTTTATTTTAAAATCTTTCTTATACGGGTAATTTAGGATTGAAAAGATTTCAGGTTTGTCGATGGAATCTTTTTTTAAAAATTCTTGTAATCTGTGGTTTTCATCAGTATTTTTTTTATCAATAAAATCTTTATCCGAAAAAAGCTGTCCAATATCTTTTTCGGTAAAACGCCACTGAGAACCTATTTTTTTTCCTGTAAGTTTTCCTTCTTTTAAATAGTTTTGAATTGTCCTTACACTGAGTCCGAGCATCGCGGCTATTTGATTCATTGTATATAATTTTTCCAAATTTTTTTCTCCTATTCCTGTTGTAATTTTACAATAAAATTGCTTGCATTACAATCGGGTTTTGTAATAGGTCTTCCGCATTACAAAAGGTGCAACACAGAGAATAAATAACCGCCATCGCTAAAAAAATGTACACGGATGTACATTTTTTTGGCTTCGGTTTTTTTCATAAAAGAAAAGCTCGGTATTGTTTGGAAGTACTGACACCATGTCAGTAACGGTGATGTTTCGGCTATGCCCGCACCTCACCGTTAAAACTATGCGTAAGTACACTTTTAACGAAGCAGTAGCACAGATGCCCGAATAGTTGCACCCTATACCTTAAACTTTCCGACCTCCGCAGCCAAATTTTCAATACTGGTCTTGTTCTTTTGGGTTATACTATTTACTTCCTGAACCGCATTGTTTATTTGAACGGCACCTGCTGCCATTTCGTTCATGCTGTCGGTTATCATACGGGTCAAATTATCAAGTTTCAGCATTTCTTCTGCAACCCCCTCACCGCCTTTCAGCATCTCTTCGGAACCGGCTTGAACCTCTACAGTTACCGTATTGATATTTTTAATTGCTCCGAGAACTTCGCGGCTGCTGTTCTCCTGTTCGCGCATTGCTTCGGTAAGGCGGTCGCTCATTGATTTTACCTGTTCGGACAAATTAAAAATCGTGCTGAATTTGTCTTCGACGGTTT
>CALINC010000087.1 GCA_938045195.1 uncultured Treponema sp. | reverse complement strand
ATACGACGTTTGCCGATGAGGCAAACTCGCCGGATAAACAGCGAGGCACCATTTGTGCCGAACTGTTTAGCACACCTCCCATAAAAAATAACGAATTATAATAGCACTTTTATATCATTACTGTCAACAACACAAATTTCCTCTATCCCTCCCCCTCCGAAATATAAACAGCTTACCGGCATGGGCATCCATAGGTTTGGACATAAAACCAAAACCGGCGGCTATTTTAGGCGAAAAATTTTCATAAAAAAGTTTTTTCTGTCAAGCAGGCGATTACCGTACGTACCGCGAACCGCGTACCGTACTTGACAGTTTATCTTGTAATAAGTACAATTCGGATATGTTAGATTATAAATTCATTAAAGAAAATTTAGAAGCCGTTAAAAGGAATATTTTAAACCGTTCTATGACGGCCGATGCAGATAAGGCTGTAGAGCTTTATGACAAACGCACTGCCCTCGTTACGGCTTTGCAGAATTTGCAAAAAGAAAGAAATGACAATGCTTTATCAATGAAACAAAAACTTTCTCCCGAAGAACGCCAAAAGCTCATTGATACCGGCAAAGAAATAAAAGAAAAAATAACCGAAACCGAAACCGAATTGGCTGAAGCCGAAAAGAATTTACATGAGGCTGTCAGTAAAATTCCAAACATGGCGCACCCTGATGCTCCGGTTGGAAAAGAAGATTCCGAAAACCTCGAAGTAAAACGTTCGGGAACAATCCCCTCTTTCGGTTTTGAACCGAAAGACCATGTACAGCTTGGACAAGATTTGGATTTAATCGACTTTGAGGCAGGAACAAAAGTGTCGGGTGTTAAATTCTATTACCTTAAAAACGAAGCTGTATTTTTGGAACAAGCACTTACTATGTACGGTCTTTCAATTTTGAGTAAGCATGGATTTATCCCGTTTATTACGCCCGACATCGCAAAAGAAGAGATCCTTTACGGGATAGGCTTTAATCCACGCGGAGAAGAATCCAATGTCTACACAATAGAAGACGAAGGAACGTGTTTGGTTGCAACTGCCGAAATAACACTCGGCGGCTATCATGCAGATGAAATTATCAAAAAAGAAAACCTTCCTTTAAAGTATTGCGGTATTTCACATTGTTTTAGACGAGAGGCAGGAGCCGCCGGACAATTTTCAAAAGGCTTATACAGAGTTCATCAATTTTCAAAATTGGAAATGTTTGTTTACTGTACGCCCGAAGAATCGGATAAAATTCACGAAGAACTCCGTCTCATAGAGGAAGAAATTTTTAACGGATTAGGAATTCCTTTCCGCGTTGTAGATACATGTACCGGAGACCTCGGTGCTCCCGCATACAGAAAATGGGATTTGGAAGCATGGATGCCCGGCAGAAACGGCGGCGAATGGGGAGAAGTTACTTCAACTTCAAACTGTACCGATTATCAAGCAAGACGTTTAAATATACGGTATAAAGACACCGACGGGAAAAATAAATTTCTTCATACGTTAAATGGAACTGCTATAGCCATGTCCAGAGCAATGATTGCAATTTTAGAAAATTACCAGCAAGCAGACGGTTCGGTTAAAATTCCTGAAGTACTCGTTCCGTATTGCGGTTTTGATATAATTAAACACAAATAAATATTCATTGTTTTTTGACTTTTTCTCTATGTTCTCTCTTGCAGATTTTTTATTTATATGATAAAATGACGCTATTATTGTAAGAATATTACTTGAGAGGGCTTTTTAATGCCCCAATATTATTTGGAGTTATAGTATGACTAAGACAAAAGGAAAGGTAGTCGGCGTTAATGGTAACATGATAAGTGTTAAGTTTGAAGGCTTTGTTACCCTTAATGAAGTAGGCTATGTAGAAGTTGCTTCAAAAAAACTAAAAAGCGAAGTTATCCGAATTCGCGGAGACATTGCACAGCTTCAAGTTTTTGAAATTACAAAAGGTATCCGTGTAGGAGACTCCGTTGAATTTACCGGCGACCTCCTCTCCGTAGAATTGGGACCGGGGCTTTTAGGACAAGTGTATGACGGTTTGCAAAATCCGCTCCCTGAACTCGCTGAACAAGCAGGCTACTTCTTGGAACGCGGTATCTATCTCAATGCTCTCTCACGCGGCAAAAAGTGGCAGTTTACGCCCGCAGCAAAAGCCGGTGATAAACTGGTTCGCGGCGATATCCTTGGAACAGTACCGGAGGGCAGCTTTACCCACCGCATAATGCTTCCTTTTAATATGTATGGAAATTACACGCTAAAATCCATAAAAGATTCAGGCGAATATACGGTAGACGAAAAAATTGCGGAAGTTGCCGATGAAAGAGGCAATATTCTCCCATTAACCATGAGCTTCAGATGGCCGGTAAAACGGGCTATCGACTGCTATGCGGAACGGCTTAAGCCGGCAGAAACCCTAGTAACGAAGATGCGCACTATGGACACCTTTTTCCCAGTTGCAAAAGGCGGAACCTATTGTATACCCGGTCCTTTCGGTGCCGGAAAAACGGTTTTGCAGCATGCGACAAGCCGGAATGCCGATGTTGACATAGTTATCATCGCAGCTTGCGGCGAGCGGGCAGGTGAAGTTGTCGAAACGCTTAAAGAATTCCCCGAACTAAAAGACCCGAAAACAGGCAGAACCCTTATGGAGCGGACTGTTATCATCTGTAATACCTCTTCGATGCCGGTTGCCGCCCGCGAGGCTTCCGTTTACACCGGTGTTACCCTTGCCGAATACTACCGTCAAATGGGTTTGGATGTTCTGCTTCTTGCAGACTCAACAAGCCGCTGGGCGCAAGCCTTGCGCGAAATGTCAGGCCGTTTGGAAGAAATACCCGGTGAAGAAGCCTTTCCCGCTTATTTGGAATCTTATATTGCAGCCTTTTACGAACGTGCCGGTATTGTCCGCTTAAAGGACGGCTCAAAAGGCTCGGTTACCATCGGCGGCACGGTATCACCGGCAGGCGGAAACTTTGAAGAGCCGGTAACGCAGGCTACGCTCAAAGTCGTCGGTGCTTTCCACGGACTCTCCCGCGAACGCTCCGATGCCCGAAAATATCCCGCAATTCATCCGCTCGACTCATGGTCGAAATATCCGAGCGTTTTGCCCAAGGAGCAAGTCGCCTACGGACGATCATTCTTACGGCGGGGAACCGAAGTCGAACAGATGATGAAAGTTGTCGGTGAAGAGGGGACGAGTATTGAAGACTTTATTGTCTACCTCAAAGGCGACTTACTCGATGCCGTTTACTTACAGCAAAACTCTTTTGATAAAGTTGACGATGCGGTTTCGGTAGAGAGGCAACAGCATATTTACCGTATCTTAATTGAAATCTTAGGCTCTTCTTTTAAATTCATATCGAAAGACGAAGCCCGCTCATATTTCAGCAAACTCAAACTTTTATTTATCGACTATAACTATTCTCCGTGGGCTTCTTCCGGCTTTACGGCAAACGAGGACAAACTTAAAAGCCTCATTGCGGAAAAAGCTGACGGCATGGACGAACAAGCTAAAAAATTATTGCAGGCAGGCGGTGTAAAATGAAAAAGGTATACAGCAAGATAGAATCGATTAACGGCTCAGTTATCACGGTAAAAGCCGATGATGTTACTTATGGAGAATTGGCTGAAGTTCAAACCCGTTTCGGCACTTCGCTTGCCGAAGTAAATAAACTGGACGGCGGTTTGGTTTCACTGCAAGTATTTGCCGGCGGGCGAGGTGTTTCCACCGGAGATGAAGTCCGTTTTTTAGGAAGAGAAATGCAAATCAGCTTTTCCGAAGATATTTTAGGCCGCATTTTTACCGGTTCGGGAAATCCACGCGATGCAGGTCCAGCCTTAAAAGACAATATGATTGCAATCGGCGGTCCGTCGGTAAACCCTTCAAAGCGAATTCTTGCAAATAGAATGATACGGACGGGTATTCCGATGATAGATGTTTTTAACACGCTCGTTGTTTCGCAAAAGCTGCCGATTTTTTCGAGTTCAGGAGAGCCTTACAATGAACTGTTAGCCCGAATTGCGATGCAGGCGGAAGTCGATGTTATCATCTTAGGCGGAATGGGTTTAAAATATGACGACTACCTCTACTTTAAAGACACGCTTGAAGAAGCAGGTGCTTTAAGCCGCACGGCTATGTTTGTTCACACAGCAGCAGACCCCACCGTTGAATGCTTGATGATTCCAGATATGTGTCTTGCCGTTGCAGAAAAATTCGCTGTTGCAGGAAAAGATGTGTTAGTTCTTTTAACCGACATGACAAACTTTTCGGACGCAATGAAAGAAATTGCTATTACGCAGGAACAAGTTCCGTCAAACCGAGGCTATCCCGGCGACCTTTACAGCCAGCTTGCAGCCCGCTACGAAAAAGCGGTAGACTTTGACGATGCGGGTTCCGTTACTATTTTGGCGGTTACCACCATGCCCGGCGACGACGTAACGCACCCAGTTCCCGATAACACCGGTTACATCACCGAAGGTCAGTTCTACCTTAAAAACGGGCGAATTGAACCGTTCGGAAGCCTTTCACGATTAAAGCAAAATGTCAACGGGAAAACCCGCGACGATCATCGAGCCTTAATGGATAATATGATTAAACTCTACGCGTCATATAAAGACACATTGGAGAAAAAATCTATGGGCTTTATGATGAGCGAATGGGACGAAAAACTCTTAAAATACGGAAAGAAGTTTGAAGCGGGAATGATGGACTTATCCGTAAACATTCCTTTGGAAGAAGCCTTAAACTTAGGCTGGAAAATTCTTGCCGACTGCTTTACCCGCGAAGAAACCGGTATAAAATCGGATTTAGTAAATAAATACTGGCCGGCAAATTAAAGGGTGTTTGTATGGCTATAAAACTGACGAAAAACGAGCTGAAAAATCAAAAAGAATCTCTTAAAATGTATAGAAGATACTTGCCGACTTTGCAGCTTAAAAAACAGCAGCTTCAAACCGAAATCCGTGCGATTGAGGCAAGAGCGAAAGAGGTTCGCCTCCACCGCGATGCCTTACATAAGGAATTTGAAGAATGGCTTGCCGTTTTCGGAGAAACGGGCATTTTTGACCCCTCCTTGGTGAAAATAAAAGAAGTGCGTACTTCTACAGGAAACATCGCCGGAGTGAGTATTCCGGTGTTTTCCGGTGCCGAATTCAGCCGCTCAAAATACGACCTGTATTCAAAACCGCTTTGGGTAGATACTTCCTGCGAAAAAATGCAGGACGTTTTATCCCTCGATTTGGAAGCGAAAGTTTTGGACGAGCAGGTGCGTCTTTTGCACCATGAATTAAGAACCACCACCCAGCGGGTAAACCTTTTTGAAAAGGTAAAAATTCCCGAAACACGTACAAATATAAAAAAAATAACGGTTTATTTGGGCGACCAGCAAGTTGCAGCTGTTGTACGCGGTAAAATTTCTAAAAAGAACCTTGAAAAGGTGCAAAAAAAGGAAGAGGCTTAAACTATGATTGTCCCAATGAAAAAAATAACGCTTTTAGTACTTAAAAACGAACAGCGGAAAGCCTTAAAGGATTTGCGTAAACTCGGTTTGGTTCACGTCGAAGAAAAACCTGCCGCAGGGACGCTGATAAGTGAACTTCGCAGCGAAAAAAACGATTTAACACTAGCGAAGAGCCTTTTAACGGAATATGTGCCGAAAAAAAAGCCGCATAATTTTACCGAGCCGTCGCTTTTAAGCGAAGAAGACACGCTCAAATTCATCTATTCCGTACTGGATTTAACTGCTTCGTATAAGGCGAATATTGAAGAAGCAGGCAGATTAAAAGCCGAGCTTTCTTTATACGATGCTTGGGGCGATTTTTCTTCCGGTGATTTCGCAGAGCTTTCACAAAAAGGCATTTATCTTTTTCCCGCTTCTACGAGTGAAAAATCATACAAGACATTACCGCAAACCGTTAAGACGATTTTTGTAAGCAATATAAAAAAGACCGTCCGGTTTTTAGTATGGGCTGAAGCCGATGCTCTGCCTGCGGAACTTCCTCCCGATGTGCTTCCGTTTAAAATGCCCGAAGAATCGGTAAAAGACTTAAAAGAGCGGATAAAGACCTTAGAGACAAAAATAGCTTCTTACAAGGCGGAAATGACAAAAATGTCGGCTTATTTGAATTCGATTGATGCTTTGGATAAAATCGTTGCAAAAAAACTGGAATTTGAAATAATCCGTGAGGGAATGCCGGTTATTCAGCTTAATACTTCTGACGATGATGCCGTATCTAAAGGTGATACCGCGATAGAGAAAACAGACGAACCTGTTCTGCACGAGGCGGAAACGCCCGTATTAAGTCTTGTTCAGCTTACCGGTTATGTTCCTGCAGAACAGGAAGCGGAACTTACGGCTTTAGCAAAAGAAAAATCGTGGGCATATATTAGCGAAACCCCTAACGAAGACGATGCGGTTCCGACAAAATTAAAACATAATAAGATAACGGCACTCATCTCTCCGCTTATGGATTTTTTGGGTACGGTTCCCGGTTATACCGAGCCGGATATTTCGCTTTGGTTCTTGCTATTTTTCGGTATTTTCTTTGCGATGATTTTCGGAGACGGCGGTTATGGACTTTTGATTGTAATTTTATCGCTTATTAAAATGTTAAAAAGCAAAAAAGACGGCAAACGAATTGACGCTTCTTTACAGCTTTTTATGTATTTAGGATTTATGACGACGATTTGGGGTGTTCTTACCTGTTCTTGGTTTGGAGCCGACCCTTCGGTTTTACCTGAATTCTTAAAAAACATTGCCGTATACGGTATTTCGGCAATGGAAGATGCCGGTGTCAAAAACAAAAATGTAATGCATATTTCATTTGCAATAGGTATTGCGCATTTGTCGATTGCACATATTCTTGGTTTAATACGCAATAGAAAATCGTTAAAACTTCTCGCTGAAATCGGATCTCTTGCTATGCTTTGGGGTATGTACTTTGTTATCTTAAATTTGATAATAAATCCGGAGCGGTATCCGATAGTTTTAGCAGTTAAATTGAGTATCGCACTAGGTTTTGTTTTTAATTTTGTGTTTGCAAATTATGAAGGCAGTATCGGAAGATCCATTTTAGAATCCTTAAAAAATATAATTAGCGTTATTTTAGGTCTTGTGAATGTATTTTCCGACTTGATGAGTTATATCCGGTTATGGGCTGTCGGTCTTGCCGGTGCGGCTATTAGTATGACGGTTAATACGATGGCAACACCGATGTTACGGGGAATTATCATTGCTGTAGGGCTTATTTTGCTTGTGTTCGGTCACGGATTAAATCTTGCGATGAATGCACTTTCGGTTATTGTACATGGAGTTCGATTGAATACAATGGAATTTTCAAGTCATGTCGGCTTGACTTGGTCAGGCTTTAAATATATGCCTTTTTCCGAAGCGGAAACGGCTTAAAAATAGGAGTTTTATATGAATTTTGGTATGTTTGGAGTTGCGGCAGTTTTGGGTATTTCTGCAATCGGTTCTGCAATGGGTTTGGCTATTGCAGGAATGGGGACAATTGGTGCATGGAAACGATGTTATATGAATAACAAACCGGCTCCGTTTCTGATGCTGATTTATGCAGGTGCTCCGTTGACGCAAACAATTTACGGCTTTATCCTTATGATGTTTATGCAGTCTAAAGCTGAAGCAAACCCCGGCTTTATGCTCGGTGTAGGTCTTATCTGCGGCTTGGGTATTGCTGCGTCTGCAATTGCTCAAGGTAAGGCTGCCGCAGCCGCTTCCGATTCTTTCGGCGAAACCGGTAAAGGTTTTTCACAATATCTTATGATAGTCGGTCTGTGCGAAACCGTTGCATTGTTTGTTATGGGCTTTGGAATGGGTATTATCTTAGGTCTCTAAGTAGACAGTCTTTCATAATGCCGTTTTTCGAGACGGCAATGTTTTTAGCGTTCTAAAAACTGTTCTTAGAACTATTCTAAGTACTTATTAAAAAAAGGGCAGCTTATATTAAACTGCCCTTTTATATTATTTAAGCATTTTTTTAAGTGAACCGAAAATACCGCGGGTAATTTCTCTTCCCACAGAACGGGTCATACTGTCTACAAGGATTTTGCCTAAACGGGATGCCGTACTTTGAGTTTTCCGCTTTGAGGCTTCTTCCAACCTGATTTTTGCTGCTTCTGCTCTAGCTTTTGCATTTTCCGCACGGATCAATGCAGCCTCTTCTTTTATACGGGCTGCTTCTTCTTTTGAGAGCTGCTTTTCCTCAGCTTGACGGACGGCAAGTGCATTCTTCTCATCAAACTGTTTGCTAAGAATTTCATAAGCCGACTCTCTATCAACGGGTTCCTTATACTTATATAAAAGAGGAGATTCTTCAACAATAGCTTTGATTTTAGCTTCATCTGCCGCTCCCATTTTACTGTGAGGAGGCGCAATCATAACCCGCTGTGTTACGGAAGGGCTTCCGTCCTGCTGCAAAACCGAAACAAGAGCTTCACCGGTTTTAAGCTGAGTGATAACTTCGGCAGTATTAAAGCCGGGATTTACGCGGAAAGTTTCTGCTGCAAGATGAATAGCTTTATTATCTTTCGGAGTAAATGCCTGCAGTGCATGCTGAATCTTATTGCCGAGCTGACCTAAAATATTGTCGGGAATATCTGACGGATTTTGCGTTACAAAAAATACCGAAACGCCTTTAGAACGAATAAGGCGCATAATCTGTTCAATTTTTTGCACAAGCATCTTGGAGCCGTTATCGAAAAGCAAGTGAGCTTCGTCAAAGAAAAAAACTATTTTAGGCTTTTCGGTATCGCCTACTTCGGGAAGATTTTCGTAGAGTTCCGATAAAAACCATAATAAAAAGGTTGAATACAAATGAGGTTTTTGGTAGAGTTTAACCGCATTAAGCACATTTATATACCCCCTGCCGTCTTGCGTTTGCTTAAAAAAATCGTTTATATCCAATGCAGGCTCGCCAAAAAAATAAGAGGCTCCCTCATTTTCTAAAATTAAAAGATTACGCTGAATAGCACCGATTGACGTATCTGAAATATTGCCGTACTGTAATTTTAAGGCTTGTTTATTTTCTCCGATATAATGAAGCACTGCTTTTAAATCTTTTAAATCCAAAAGTAAAAGCCCCTCTTCATCGGCTATACGGAAAGCAATATTTAATACTCCGCTTTGCGTTTCATTTAGGTTCAGCAATTTTGAAAGCAGCAATGGCCCCATTTCGGAGATAGCCGTCCGTATCGGATGTCCTATTTCATGTAAGATACTCCATATACGCAGGGGATAGTTTTTAAATTCAAAATTTGAAAGCTTCAAAAGAGAAAGCCGCTCTTGCAGTTTAATACTTGACTCGCCTTTTTCGGCAAAACTGCACAAGTCGCCTTTTACATCAGGCAAAAATACCGGCACGCCCAAATCGCTGAAAGCTTCGGTAAGTACTTTTAATGTAACGGTTTTACCTGTACCGGTAGCTCCGGCAATAAGTCCGTGCCGATTTGCTCTCATCGGTAAAAGTTCTACGGCAGTTTCGCCGTAACCTAAAAAAATTGCATTACTCATAATACTCCTTATACAATCGTAGTAATTATAACACAATTTACAGGTTTATAAAAGATAACAAATAACACACTGTAAGTATCTTAATTGACTGTTATACCGATGCCTTACGGCACGATAAACTGTAATTTTGATGGATATAGGATATATAAACGAAATAGCTGTTATACTCCAAAATCGGAAATATTACTTGCAATTTTATAATAAGGGAAAAATTGTAAATATAGCTATTGACAAAAGTAACAAAATGTATTATTCTAATGTTAGAAGGCTACTTATTCGGTGCAAGGTAACGAAGATTATCCTTTTGCTGATGAGGTAAATTAGTAAAAAATGTCAAATGAGCAAAAACAATAAAAAACAACAAAGACTTAATAAAAGTTTTAAATTTTGATATAATGCATGTCGTGTAGGAGGTAATACACATGAAGAAAAGTACATTGACATTAATGGTACTGATGGCTTTTGCTATGTCCGTTTTTGGAACGGAAACAAATAGCAAAAAGAATTTATTTGCTGGTTTTGATGGTATTGAGCTAACTTCGCAAGAAGCATGTCTTATTACTGGCGGTGAAACGTATGTTTTTTACGATCATATCGCATTTGGACAGTATCATACTGGGATTGCAAGGACTGATAAACCAATTACTGATCCAGATTATAAGGTATTGGAAATAGTAGAGTATGGTCCTGAAAATGGTATTTCTAAAAGCAGTTCCAGCTCTTTAGGCTTTGGGAATAATGTTCCGCAAGACTATGAAGCTCAAAGATCTGAGAAGAAAAAGGTAAAAACAAACCTAGAAAAATATAAGCCTCAACTAGTGGATGTACCAGAAGGTAAAACGGTTGCGGAATTTGATGAAGATGTTATGAAGGCTGCAGGAGACTACAAAGACAAGGAACCTAAGAGGTATAAGGTTCGAAAAAATAGTTGTAACACGGCAACTTCTGAGATAATAAAGGATGCTGGTGGCAATGTTAAGCCAAAAAAATCAGTTCCAGGATGGAAAAAATAACGAGCAAATTTAAAAACAGATGTGGTGCAAAAAAACCATGTCTGTTGTAGAGGTTAAGTATGTCAAAACGATATGGTTATATATTATTTATTTTTATTATGTCTTTTACTTTTATAGCTTGCAACTGTTTAGCTTGCAACTGTTTTCAAAGTGAGAGTCTTGGACTTGCTGGCGAGGATTGCGGAATGGGCTGGAAGCAACCCAAGAAGGGGGCAATAAAATCCGAGTATTCACGATTTAGTACTCCGTTCCTTCATGTATATTGTGATGATGAATTTGATTTTAAGGAGAAAGGAGTTCTAAAAGGTTCATTTATACTCTCTCGTAAAACCGATTTTTATGGGCTTGGATTTCAAATATATCTTTCTGAGTTCTATGGGTTAGTGGGGCGTCCCCCAAAAAACCTATATGCGTTTGTCCGTATACCGGTTACGCTAGTTTTTGAGTGGGATGGAAAAGACGGTAGCAGGAAACGGGTAGAGGCAAAGCCTGACCTTGACCGAGATGGAGCTATTAGGAATTATACATGGGATGGTCATATAAATTTTGCTTATGTGCCATTACCTTATGAGAAAAAAATTGATTATACGCTTATATATGATAAGGGGGAGTTCCTAAAAGACAGAAACTATCCGCTTGTGTATAAACTTGTGGAAGAAGGGGAATGTGTAAAAGCAGTTGATATGACCGAGCTGCTCGAAAAAGATAGAACACTATGGAAAGCTCATTTTGTTGTCGGTGAAGGTACTGTAAAAGGATCTCCTGACCGAAGTAAAAAACCAGCACGTGATTAATTAAAATGGGGACATCAATGAAGTTTCTTGAGCGAAAAAACATTGTGTATGTATTACTATTTTGGTCGAGGTTTATGCTATTTGCTATTGATGTTCCTGATATTTCGCAAATTAAATCTTTAGAAAGCCTAAAGTTTACTGGTGTACATGAGCAAGGCACGGACAGGTCATGTGGGCTTTCTGTTCTTTCGTCGATTCTCAATTTATATCTTGGTCATGACACAGATGAGAATACCCTTATTAGACAATTTCAAGTCTTATTACAGGAAAATGAAGAATTGAGCTTGCAACAAATGATGAACATTTTTTCGGCATACGGTTATTTATCGAAAACCTACCGGGCTGATGTTGCAAATCTAATAAAAGCGGTTGACCTTTATGCACCTGTCATCGTGCATTATGAAAAACCTGATTTACATTTTGCATTTGTTTTATATGCGGATGATAAATGTTTGGTTACTGCCGATCCTGTTTCAGGCATTGAAGTTCAAACAGTAACAGCTTTTCAAAAAAGATGGTCAAACATTATGCTTCTGATACAGATGCCAAAAGATAAGTTAAATAAAAACCTACTTCACGATACTGTCAAAAGAACTCTTGAAAAAGCAGAGTTAATGGAAAGGAGTGCAAGACATGTGTGGTAAAAAAATTTTTTTTGTGTTGTTATTTTTTATAGGTCTGCAAATTCTTTATGCTGAAGAATCAGAGCATGAGCGAATTGGGCGAGAAAAAGAAAAAATAATAACAATCGAACTTGACACATCATGTAATATGCAGTTTTATACAAACGGCGGATACAATTTATATACCTTTTCCCCACAAGTAGGTTTTAATTTTACCGTGTTAAATGATTATTTTTTTTCGATAAACCAACCATTTACCATTAGATTGAATGATATTGATAGCAGATATGAAGCTTCAAAACAAAATGGACTCAAATTTGCAGTTGATGATATTGGATTAAACTTCACATGGAGAAAGCCATATAAATCATGGAGGTTTAACGTTGGAACTGATATGACGATTCCAACCGCTCCATATAAGGCAAAAAATGAGACGCATTTTGTAAGTGGAACAGGGCGCTTTTCACAATCGTTGTTATTTAGTGTGTCATATATAAGTGATCCTGTCATTATTGGTGGTAATATTGTATATACGTTTGTAACGCCACAAATAAAAAATGATAAAACAGCATGGATACCATGTATTTTAACAACGGGACTTAACATTACAACCGTTTTAAATAATTACTTCTCAGTATCTATTTCTGGGAACATAAGTTGGAATAGCAATGAATTATTTCAAAAACAATATCAACATGGTCAATCAAGCATAGCGGAAACAATTCAGCTTCAAGCCTCATGGCAAAAAGAAAAATGGGCATTAGCGACAGCAATTTCTATAACCTATAATGAACAGGCTTTACATCCTAAATGGATATTAGGGTATACGTATAAATTATTTGAAAAATAAATAAAGTTTTCTCCTTTGTTTTGCTTACTGTTTTGTGCAGTACTTTCACGTTGGAAATGTTGCAAGAATAGAATAATCTTATGTTTATGAACATAGGCACTTTTTTAAAATAGACTTATGAGGAAGTTCTGTAAAGATATAGGCGATAAGAACATTCCTGCTTAGCAAATGTGATGCTACATTTACATAGAAGTAATAGGATAAGGGTGCAAAAAAAACATTGGTTTAATAATAAGTACCTTCTAACAACCGCTTCAAGTTGACAACTGGGCTGAATCCCAGTTGCAACTTAAGCGAATGTTAGAAAAAACTATAATTCCCCAGAGGAGATAAAAGCTAATTCTAAAAACTATAATTTTCAGCAAGTTATTCCACCACAGGGAATGGATATATCTGATTATGATGAATTAGTTAAGTCTACGGGAGAGGCTTTTTATAAAGAGAAACCCCAAAAATATAGTGTAAAGAAAAATAGTTGTAACACATCTGCTTCAATAATTATTCATAGAACTAATGGTTATGTGAAACCATCAGGAATAAGACCTGGATGGGAATATTAAAAATGTAATATTATAGCTAAAAGAATTGAACTTCTTTTAGCTGTAGTTGAATAATAGGAAATTTTATATGTGTAAAAAATATTTTGTAATACTATTTTCAGTATTTATCATTATTTTAGTAGTAAGTGCTTGTGTTTTTTCTCATAAAACTATAGATAAAGGTTGGTCATTTGCAAAAAAATATGCTATAAAATCAGAATATTCAAGAAATCAACATGAATATCTACAAGTATATTGTGAAGATGAATTTAACTTTAAGAATGAAGGTATTCTTAAAGGTTCGTTTACATTACCTCATAATACAGATTATAATCTTTTAAGATTTCAAATTTTAATCCCAACAATATTTATGCGTACGCCTAATGGAGAAAGAAATCTTTGGCATGGTATGGTTAAAATTCCTGCAAAACTAAAATTTACTTGGCTTGGAAAAGATGGTCATATAAAAGTCGCAGAAACTAAAACCTACTATAAAAGTGAGTCTAGTTCAGGTGTTATAAATATAGAATATGTAGCCTTACCTAGAAATAAAAAAATTGATTATATTTTAGAATTTGGAAAAGGAGAATATTTACCTAATTTAGGTTCGCCTGCTTTATATTATTATCATGATGCCACAGAAACAAGTGATTTTTTTGAAGAAGATAAAACTGAATTGTTAAAGACACATCTTGAATTTTGGAAAGCGAAATTTATGGTTCTTGAACATAGTAGAAAAGGGTATATTGATTTTGAACGAAAACCTGCTGATGAGTAATTAAAATAATGGATTTTTTAAATTTAAAGCATAAAAAATTATTTCAAAAACCAATTTTTTATTTTTTACTTTTTCTTAGTTTTGGCCTACATGCAATTAATATTCCAGATACGAAAGATATTAAATCATTTGAAAGTTTAAAATTTGTAGGAGTTCATGAGCAAGGTGCTGATAAGTCTTGTGGGTTTTCAGTTGTTTCATCAATACTTATCTCATAAAAGCGGTAAAAATTTATGCACCTGTTATTGTTCATTACAACAAACCTGACATGCATTTTGTTTTTATTTTGTATGCAAATGATAAACATGTTATTACGGCTGATCCTGTTTCGGGAATAGAAATTCAAGATGTTTCAGTGTTTGAAAAAAGATGGTCAGGCTTTATGTTATTGATAAAAATATCGCCAGAAAAATTGAATAAAGATTTACTTAATAAAACTATAAAGTATGTTATTGAAAAAAATAGATTATTAGAGAAATCAGCGAGTGGTATATGAGAAAAAAATATTTTTTGTATTGTTAATTTTTATTTCTATAAAAATTTATTCAGTAGAAGATAAACATGAAAGAATTAGTATTGAAAAAGAAAAGCTGCTTGAAATTGAACTTGATTTGTCTTGTGTAGCAGAGTTTTATTCATATAGTGGATATACACATATACCACAATGCCTCAGATCGGTTGTAATTTTACTCTTTTGAACGATTATGTTTTTTCCATACATGAACCTGTAACTATTCAACTAAGTGATATCAATTCTGCATACCCTGAATCAGTACAAAACGGATTAAAATTTACTTTTGATGATTTTTCATATACTTTTGTAACACCACAAATAAAAAATAAAGCAACGGGTTGGATACCGGGTATTTTAAATACTGGTATAAATTTTACCTCTGTAATGAATAATTATTTTTCGATATCATGTTCTGGTAGTGTTCGTTGGAATAGTGGACAACATATAGATAAAAGATACATATCAGGTCTGGCAAGTATTTCAGAATCTATACAAGTACAAATATCATGACAAAAACAAAAATGGTCAATAGCAAGTTTTGTTGGTTTATCGTTTAGGCAACAACAAGTTAATCCAAGTTGGGGATTAACTTATACAAGAATTTTATTTGAAAAATAGAAACTGCACTATGTATATAACATGGTGTAAAAATCAATATCGGTTTTTAGTTTGGTGTTGTAAAACTTTGTCGAATTTTTTAAAAGCAGCATAAAATTTAGTTTAAATTTTCACTACCGCGACAGTTTTTAAACACGGTACGATATGGTTAAAATTACAATTGTCTAACACCCGCTTCAACCTGATCTTGCAGACGAGCCGCAAATGCAGGTTAAGCGAGTAATAAAGCAGAGGTAATATGCTCCTAAAGCACGTGTTTTCCCGACGGAGAAGCAGGGCAACTTATACCGTGTGAGGTAACTATTCTATCTCCCAGAGTTTTAACTTTTCTGCCGCAATAAATGCAGTGTACCCCGTCGGGAACGGCAGCGTGTTTTTTTGACGTATTTTTATCACAAACAGCCGCACTGATGCCATCCAAACTTTCCAAATTATCGCCTACGGTTTTAATATCTTTTCCGCAATATTTACACTTCATAAAAACTCCCATTTTATAAAATTTTCTTTCGTCTATCATTTTGTACAACAAAAATCAATACAATATTCCGCACTTTTGTAACGTTTTTAATCGGTGTAACAACACCGATTAAAATAAGCCTTCCTCTAAAATAAGCAAGCGGAAGAAACTTCAGTTTCCGAGCATTGCTTATTTTCCGCCGTTTCGCAATGAAATGAGAAACGGCATACAATCTTCCGACGTTTGCCTGCAAGGCAAACTCGTCAGCGTTTTTAATCGGTGTAACAGCACCGATTAAAATAAGCCCCTTTTACATTATCGACACTTGCTTTTTCTTCTTAATCATAATTTTCCAAATATTTCAATATTGAATAATTTCAGTATTCCGTGTATACTTTCTTACTGTAAGAATAAACTAACTAGAGGTATACAATGAAAAAAACAAACGGACATTCTGCTTGCACGACTGTTTTAGTCGGAAAAAAAGCAAGCATTGACGGTTCTATTATGATTGCCCGAAATGAAGATTTTCACACGGCGATAAGCCCGAAGATTTTTGTTCTGGAAAAAGGCGTAAGCGAAGCAGGACGCATATACAAGTCGAAAAATACCGGAGTACAAGTTGCCCTGCCGACAACAGCACTCCGCTGCACTTCCGTTCCGCAAGCCTACCCTTTCGATAAAGAGAACAACGGCTTTTACGGTGAAGCCGGAATCAATGAAAAGAATATTGCGGTCAGCTCTACGGAAAGCGTATACGGCAATGCAAAAGTTTTAGCATACGACCCGCTCGTAAAAGACGGTATTGCAGAAGATGCAATTAACGACATTGTTCTGCCCTACATCAATTCCGCTCGTGAAGGTGTGGAATTTTTAGGCAAACTGATTGCAAAACACGGCTCTGCGGAGGGCAATGGAATTCTTTTTGCCGATACGGAAGAGGCTTGGTATATGGAAATTCCGTGCGGGCACCATTGGGTTGCCGTGCGTATTCCGGATGACTGTTACGCGGTTGCCCCCAATCAAGTTTCTATTGAACAAATTGATTTTAAAAAGAGCGAAACATATCAGTGGTCAAAAGGCATTCAAGACTTTGTAAAAAAACACAAGCTCAATCCCGACAAGAGCGGTTTTAATTTTAGGCATATCTTCGGCACTTCAAGCGAACAAGATAGAGTTTATAATACACCACGTGCATGGTTTGCACAAAAATATTTAAATCCCGAAATTGAACAATCTCCGGTTTCCAATGATATTCCGTTTATTCAAAAAGCAAACCGGCTTATTTCAATTGAAGATGTTGCATACATTTTAAGTTCGCATTATGACGAAACCGAATTTGACCCGCTAGGCAACGGCAACACTGAATATCAAAAAACCCGCTTTAGAGCGATTTCTCTTTCGAGGACGGCGGAATCTCATATTCTTCAATTAAGACCCGATACCCCGAAAGGCGTTGCAGGAATTCAGTGGCTGGCATTCGGCACGACGGCATTTGTTCCGTATGTTCCGTTTTTTACCAATGTACTCGATACGCCGTTAGCCTATAAGCGTATGACAAAACGGGTTTCTGTTGATAATGCGTATTGGCTTTTTAAACTGGTTGGGCATTTTGTAGAAGCTCATCATTCCGCATTTAAGCGGGATAATGCCGCATATTTAATTGAAATGCAAAGTTACGG
>CALINC010000086.1 GCA_938045195.1 uncultured Treponema sp. | reverse complement strand
ACGGCACCGTAAAACATTATCAAAATCTCCGGATGTTATAATAAACCTGTCCGGAAACTTCCGTTTCTGAACAGGTTACCTTGAAATGCGATGTTCACGCATCGTGCTATTTGCGCGATTTAGAACTCGTCGACCTGTTCGATAACGGAGTTATCGAACAGGTCTCTTTATTACATGTTATATAATGCCGAAAAAATTACTTTAAATTGTCAAGTTTGGAATGTTTTAGCTCTTTAAACAAACTGACTGTTATTAAAATAATTATTATCCCTAGAGGAAATGCCGCAACAATCGAAAGACTTTGCAGTTGATTTAAATTTGTTCCTATCAAAATAAGAGCGGCAGGCAATACTATAAAAACTACAGCCCAAAATGCGCGAAGTGTTTTTTTAGGTTCGGTATTTTTTTCGAGATTTTTTTGAGAATAAGAGGCTATCACCAAAGTTATTGCATCAAAAGTACTGGAATAAAATGCAATCATTGTTACTATTAAAACCGCTAATACCAATTTTGAATATGGAATAGCCTGCAAAATATGAAGAATAACTCTGGCAGGTTCCATATTGCCTAATGCAGCGGCGGAGTCCAAAATTCCTTGAACCTGCAAATGAAGCCCGTAATTGCCTAAAATTATAAACGAAAAATATGTACCGGCAATTCCAAAAAACAAACCTCCGAATATTGTATTTTTGATTGTTCTGCCTTCCGAAATCGTACCGATAAAAAACGGCGTAGCAACAAACCATGCAATCCAATATGCCCAATAAAATATTGTCCAGTTTTGGGGGAAGCCTGTAGAACCTGTTCCTGAAATTCTCAGAGGATCCATCCATGTAGACATCGAAAAGAAATTCTGAATAACTTTACCGATGCCGGTAATCCCCGTTTCTATTATGTATATTTTAGGTGAAGCAATAAATACCAATCCTAGTAGAATGCAAAAAGAAACTACAGAAATTTTTGCAAGCTGCGATATTCCTTTTAAACCCAATAAAACAGCGGCAGTGTAAACAGCGGCGATAATTAAAAGAATTGCAAGGGTAAGATATTTACTTTCGGGTATACCAAAAAGACTTGATATTGCAAGCGATAAAAGCGGGGTTGCCAATGAAAAAGTCGTTGCAGTTCCTGCCAACAAACCTACAACCGAAAATATATCAATTATTTTTCCGGGAGCTTTATCAATATGTTTACCGAAAATAGGGCGGCAGCTTTCGGAAAGTTTTTGCTTTGTCCTCCCTCTTACATGGAGCATAAAGCCGAAAGCAACGGCAGGCACAATATAGAATGCCCAAGGAGTTATCCCCCAATGAAAAAGAGGATATGCGGAAGCCCAATCCTGCCTTTCTACAAGACTTAAATTTTTCATACCGAAAGGAGTTTCACCGAAATAATATGCCCACTCAATGAGCGACCAATACAGAATGTCCGCAGCCATTGTCGAGGTAAAAATCATTGAACCCCATTCAAAGTTTGAATAACGCGGTTTTTCGGAAGAGCCGAATTTAATTTTTCCGTATTTTGAAAAAGCCAATCCGATTGAAATAAGCACCATTGCAAGCCCAAGCAGCATATAAAAAAAGCCGAGTTTATTTACAAATACTGACCAGAGACTGTCAACAACTTTCATTGACGCTTCAGGGAATATCAGCAGTAACGAAACAATGCAGATAATTGCTATAAGAGGAGCGATTGTTATAAGCCAATCAATTTCACTCTTGCCGGTTTTTAATAATTTGTTTTCTTTCATCATTTACCTCTATAAAATCGGATTATACCGATTTTTATGTTCACTGTCAATAGTTTTAATAGCAAAAAGTGAACACTATATAAAAATTATAAATCAACAACCTCGACGCAGAGCGTCGAGGTACAATACTCAATGTTTCGCATTGTATGTTCTCATAAGGTGGTTGCACTCGGCTTTAATACCCTTCGTTACGACGCAGAGCGTACGTTGCGCAGCGACAGGGTATTAAACCCTCCGCACGAATAAAATCGCTATAGTCTAGTTTTTTCCGTATAATTATTGTATACTGAAAAACATATAATAAAAAAATGAGGAGAATTATATGAGTTCATTCAAAATTACTTTCCCAGACGGAACGCAAAAGCAATTTGTACAGCCTGTTTCGGCACGAGAGCTTATCCCCTATTTAGGTACGCTCACAGCTCCTATCGTAGGTATTAAGTTAAATAATTTGGTTTTTCCGCTTAATAAAACAATAGATATTCAGTCTAAAATTGAACCCGTAACCCTTGCAAACAGAGAAGGTTCCAATATTTACCGAAGAACCTTGTGCTTAATTTTGGCAGCAGCCGCAAAAGAACTTTATCCCGATTTACGGCTCTTAATGGGGCATAGTTTAGATTACGGTTATTATTATACCTTTGAAGGAACTAAATCCAAAAAAGCAGATTTAAATTCGATAAAAGAAAAAATGAATGAGATGGTTACAGCCGATATGCCTATCGAAACCGTGTGGCTTTCGTATGAAGAAGCGGTAGAAAAATTTGAAAAATCAAATCAGCCTGAAACGCATCGTCTTTTAAACTATACGAGCAAACCAAAAATTCTAATTAACCGGCTGGGTTCTTATGAAGATTTATATTTTCAACCGTTGATGGACAGAATAGGCGAAGTTAAGGTATTCGACTTAATGACTTACGGAGACGGTTTTTTACTGCGCTTTCCAAAAACTGCGTCGCACAATAAACTTTCCGAATTTAACGATATTCCTCAACTTTTTGAAATTTATAAGGAATATAAGGCATGGGGCAAACTTGTAGGAGTTTCTTCTGTAGGGCAGCTTAATGATTTAATTGCATCGCGTAAAATAAAAGATTATGTGGAAATTACGGAGACCCTTCAAAATAATAAACTTGCAGAAATAGCAAAAAAGATTACGGTAAAAAAAACTGCCAAAGTAATCCTTATTGCAGGGCCTTCCAGTTCAGGCAAAACGACCTCCGCAAAAAAACTCTCAATGCAGCTGCAAGTTTTAGGATATTCGCCCAAGGTAATAAGCCTTGACGATTTTTATCTCGGCATTTCAAAAACACCTAAAAAACCGGACGGCACACCCGATTTTGAATGTATCGAAGCCTTGGATATTGAACTTCTCAACGAGTGTCTTTTACGGTTATTTAAGGGCGAAACAGTCGAAATGCCTTCTTATGATTTTAAAATAAGTGCGCGCCGCCCCGAAGGAAAACCGCTTAAAGCCGATGAACGTTCAATTTTTATTCTTGAGGGAATACATGCGCTAAACGATAAATTAACATCAAAAATAGACAATTCTCTTAAATTTAAAATCTATCTTTCGGCATTGACGCAACTGAATTTAGACGACCACAATCGAATTCCAACTTCCGACAACCGCTTACTCCGCAGAATTGTGCGGGATGCCCAGTTTAGAGGAAGCCCCGCAGCAAGAACAATAGGAATGTGGGGAGACGTACGTGCGGGAGAAGCAAAATATATTTTCCCTTTCCAAGGGAATGCAGACGCTGTTTTTAATACCGCTTTGGATTATGAATTATCGGTACTGAAAGTCTATGCGGAACCGCTTTTAAAAGCTGTAAAACCTTTTCAACAGGAATATAACGAGGCATCAAGGCTTTTAATTTTTTTAGGCAATTTTCTGCCGCTGCCTGCCAATTTTGTTCATGGGCAGTCCATATTGCGTGAGTTTATCGGCAACAGCGACTTCTCATATAACTAATTTTTTGCACAAATACTGCCCCGATTAAAGCACATGTTTTAATCGGGGTTTATTATCCGGCAAGTGCTTAAACATTATTTATGCTCTTCCTGTTTTGCTTTTTGCCAAAATTCGTTCATTTTATTTCCGTTTTCTTTACAAAGCGGTAAGCCTGCTTTTTTCATTTCGTTTTCAACAAATCTAAAACGGCGTTCAAATTTTTTATTTGCATGAATAAGAGCAATTTCGGGGTCGGTTTTTACAAAGCGGGCAGCATTTATTAAAATAAAAAAGACATCTCCGAGTTCATCTTCAATTTTTTTAGGTTCGCCTAATGCAGCAGCGTCAAAAAATTCTTTTTTTTCTTCTTCAACCTTACCGGCAACGCCTTCAAATGAATCCCAATCAAAACCGCATTTTGAAACTTTCTTTAAGAGTTTTAACGTCCGTAACATCGGCGGAAAATTTTTAGGTATTCCATCAAAAATTGAATTATTTTGCAAATAGTCCGAATGTTCTATCGTTTCTTTTATATTTTCCCACTGCTTTAAAACGGAATCGGGTGTAGATGCTTTTCCGGAACTTTCGGGACCGGCATATCCTTCAGTTTGCCCGAATACATGCGGGTGCCGCCTTATCAGTTTTTCGGTAACATCAGCTATCACGTCGGAAACCGAAAATTTTCCGGCTTGTTCATACATATATGAAATCATAAGCGTATTTAATAAAACATCGCCGAGTTCTTCACGCACATGCAAAAGAGATTTTTTAGTACTTGCATAATTATTTTCTTCTATTGCGTCAGCCGCTTCATAAGCTTCTTCTAAAAGAGGTCTTCTCATAGATTCGGGAGTTTGAGCAATATCCCAAGGACATCCGCCTTCTCCGCGCAGTCTTTTGATAACAGTAAAAAATTCTTCAAAATGTTGTAATAATTCGGTATTTTCAATATTTTTCATAACACGCTGAGTATAACACAAATCAGTTAAAAACACAATTACAGCCTAAAATTTATCCGATATGTTACTCCAACGGCGCAAAATAACCTATTTCATCACGTCCGGATCTGTTTAAAAGCCGTACCTCCACTTCAACGGGTAAAAAAGCCCTGCCGAAATCGGTTTGAAGCGAAGAACTATATGACAATTTATAAGTACCTGCCGGTTTTTCAAGTAAGTCTGCAATAATAGGCTTTAGACCTTTTTCCGCATACACATAAAAAACTTGTCCGCCGGTTTTTTTTGCCAAATAGGCTGCTTCGGAGATTGCAGTACCTTTTTTCAAATTAACTGCATAAAAACGGATATTGTTGTTAAACATAAAAGATGCCAAATCATTTAAGCTGTATTGTTTAAAATTATCCGAAGTAAGTTCCGAAAGGCTTAAAAAAATAACCGCTCTTTTTTGTTCTGCATTTACAAGGCTGCCTGCCGCAAGTCTCAAAGCCGAGTCAAATTTCCATTGAACGGCAGGAGGTGCGTTAATCCGGTTGGGAAGCATCTGCAAATCTTCAGCTGAAAATTTACCTTCAAGTACGGGCAGCGAGGCGGCAGAAATTATCGATATATTTCCTCTGCCCTGCATAGCTGCGGCAATTTCTGTAATTGCGGCTTCGATAGTCTGTTTTTCTTTTATTGTATTCGGAGAACGTTCTACAACGACGGCAACTTCGCAAGCGGTGTTTAAGTAAGCCGCTCCTTCAAGCGAATAATTTGCCGCTATTCTGTGTTCTTCCGTAACGATAAAATTGTTTTCGTTTAAACCGACTATTTCACGCCCGTCTCTGTTACGTACGCTGACTTCCAAAATAACTTGAGGAAAATTATCCGAATGAACCTTTTTTATCTCAACAAATAAACCTCCTGCCAATTCATTAATACGCGAAGTAATCTCGACGGTTTGATTTTTATGGTCTACTAAAAGTAAGTCTCCGTTTATACCCGGAACGGCAGCCGTAACTTTTGACGGAGCATTTCCTAAATCGGCAAGCTCGCTGATTGAAGAAAAAGCCGTATCAATCAAATAAACTTTTTTTCCGGCAGCAGCAATTAAATTCCCATTCCATGCACGTATCGATTCGATTTTTTTTAAAGAATTTTCCGGAAGTAGAGCTTGAATATAATTGCCGGAAGTATCAAAAGTATACACGGCACCTTTTATGGCATCTGCAACATAAACAAGCCCATCAATAATTGCAAGACCGGCAGGCGCAATAAAACCGGAGAAAAGACCGCCCTTTTGTCCGAAAGTAAAAAGAGCTTCCCCGTCAGGTGAAAAAACTACAATTCTTGCATTTCCGAAATCGCATACGTAAATATTTGCATATTCATCTTCAGCCAAGAATTGCGGTCCCATAAGTTCTCCGTTTGAACCGCCTGTTTTGCCGAAAGATTTTAAAAATTTTCCGTTTTTATCAAGAAGTGAAATTCGGTCGGCGGCA
This sequence comes from uncultured Treponema sp., assembly GCA_938045195.1. Lineage (GTDB taxonomy): Bacteria > Spirochaetota > Spirochaetia > Treponematales > Treponemataceae > Treponema_B. The sequence continues at coordinate 10,206 of CALINC010000086.1, read as the reverse complement.
AATTCGGAAACAAGCAAATTACCGTTATGTAATCGGATAACGTCGAAAGGGCGGTCAAAACCTTGAATATGCCCTTTTGTTCTATCCAAAATAATTCCGTTTACATCAAAGTGCAAAAGCTCATTTGAGCCGTAAGCCGTCATCCAAAAACTTCCATCCGAAATGGGAGCTATGGAAACCGGCTGACGGAACAACTCGGTCTCTCCATTTTTTGAACGGAAAGACGCAGCTTCTACATATTTTAAATTATCGGTTGAATCGGGAATTAGAGTTTTTCTTTCTTTTAGTATTTCTATTTTATTTTTAAGCAGCATCCCGCCGTAGCCCGCTTCAACGGCATATTCCCATTGCGATATTGCAGCACCTTCGATACCCGAACTGTAATATGATTTTCCAAGCCAATCTAAAATTAAAGGTTCGCCCGGAAGATAAGAAAGAGCTTTTTCAAAAAGCAAAATTGCTTCGTTATAAGTTCCGCGGTAATAGGCTTGAACACCGCGTCTAAATTCTTCAGAAGCAATTTTACGGTCGGCTGATGACGGTTTATCCTTAAAAATACCGTCCTGTGCAAAAATGTAAACCGTAAAATTTAAAATAATAAAAAATATCAAAGTAATCTTTTTTACATTCTTCATTCTTGTTCCTCCAAATGTTGAGGCATAATCATTTCATAATGAGATAAAACTATACGGTTTTCAGGGAGTTTTTCTTTTGCTTTTTTTATAAATGAAGCGGCTTCTTTCGGCAATTTCATTTTATGATAAACAAAAGCTATGGAGTCCAAATATGCAGGGTTTTCGGGTTGTTTTTCGACCGCTTTGCGGCAAAGCACCAAAGAGCGCATTAAATCCCTTTCGGTTTCCGCCAGCACATAGCCTAGACCGTTGAGCGCGGTAGAATTTTCTGCGTCCGAAGTTAAAGCCTTTTCATAATAATCTATTGCTTTTTGAACTTCATTATGTTCATAAGCAACGTAAGCCATTGAAGCAAAAACCTGAGCCGACTCATATCCGCCTTGAATCAATTTTGAAAGCTCGAATTCTGCAAGACGGGTTCTTTCGGTATTTGCATAAATAAACGCCAAAATTAACCGGCATTGATAAACCTTTGCAATATCGGCATTTGCAGTAACAACTTGTTCAAGATATTCAAGAGCATGTTCATATTGCTGCAAACGCGAGTAAATTAAACCGATATAATAGTTTATTTCCGTCTTTACATTTGAATCTTCCGTAGAAATACTTAAAAAGAAAACCAAAGCTTCATCATATTTTTTTTCATTATATAAAATTATTCCGTCTTTTAATTCAAGATTCATATCAGTCTCTCCATAAGGATTTATTTAATTATACTCAAAAAAACCGATTTAAGCAATCAGCGGGTACTGAAATCAATTTTAATTCCTAATTTAGGCTATATTTTTTAATTGAGTAAGGAGGCTTCGGAAATCTTTAGGATATTCAGCCGTAACTTCAATTATATACCCCTTTATAGGATGCATAAATTTAAGTGCATAAGCATGCAGTGCAAGTCTATTCAGCAACGGACGCTCTTCATATTTATTGCCATGCCAAGACTTTTTTATATTTGAAAGAAAAACCGGCTCGCTGCTTCCATATAGCGGGTCGCATAAAATCGGAAAACCTATATGCTTTAAATGTATTCGAATTTGGTGAGTTCTGCCCGAAACGGGTTTTGCCTGTAAAAGCGTAAACCTGCCGAATTTTTTCAGCACTTTAAATTCGGTATAAGAATCTTTTCCATGTTTTTCATCGGTTATCGTCCGGTGAAGTTTATCACTGTCTGCTTTTAATTTTGCAGAGCATACGAATTCAGATTGCGGCGGAGAGCCTAAAATAACTGCATGATAAATTTTTTCTATCTCTTTGTTTTGAAATTGTGCATTTAAGATTTGATGAGACTTTGAATTTAAGGCATACATAATTAAGCCTGATGTATCTTTATCTATTCTGTGAACTGCAAACAATTTGTTCTCATAACTATTTTTTCCAAAAAGTTCTTCGGATAACATTTTGTCTAAGCGTTCTGCTTTTTTATCCCAGCGGTCGGCTGCAACCAATAAACCGGCTGCTTTATTGACAATAATCAAATCTTCATCCTTATAAATAACCGAATATACCGATTGTTTCATTGTGTGTTCCTTTTTAAGAAAACAATATCATAAAAAAAATACAAAAACAAGGGATATTGTAAAAAGCACCAAGTTATGCTTTGAAAGAAAGAATCGCTGATAATAGGCTATAAAAACTCTACAAGCAAATACTATATGGCATCTTGTAAAAACTGAGGTTTTTAGAGGTGGTCTATAACATATAATACTATAATATAAATCACATGACAGTGTTGACAAATATATTCCATTTTAGTATCTTTAGTATAATATTGTATGCAGTTTTGCAAATGCAAAACTGCTTGAAAAAAACATTTTTCGGAAACTGATTCGCTATCCGCTTTAGCGGATACGATGAAAAATTCCCTTGCAGAACAGAGCCGAAAGGCTCTGATGTTTCCTGCAAAATATTTTTTTAGGAGTTATGATAAACAGTTCGGCACAAATGGTGCCTCGCTGTTTATCTTTCGAGTTTGCCTCATCGGCAAACATCGCATATTGTATGCAGTTTTGCAAATGCAAAACTGCTTGAAAAAACATTTTTCGGAAACTGATGTTTCCTGCAAAATATTTTTTTAGGAGTAGTATATGAGATACGAGAATTTATCACGGCATGCCGCTCTTTTTTCGGAATATACTGAGCTGCGGGTTCAAGAAAACACGGCTTCAAGTGTGGCTTCGGTAAATGGAGACATTCTGCAAAATGTGCAAGTCAAAACTGCCGGTGTTTCCGCGCGTGCATTTAAAAACGGTGTATGGGGGTTTGCCTCTTCACCCGAACAAACGGACGAGGCTATTTCGGCTTCGGTAAAACTGGCAACGGAAAACGTCAAATTCCTTGCAAAAAAAGCAGGGACAAACCAAAAAGAATTACCGGCTTTTACGGGACAAGGTTCGCACGGAAAATATGACCCCGCGAAAGATGCCGATCAAAAAGAAATGATTGACTTCGTGAAAGATTTGGAATCCTACACGGCAAAAAAATATCCTGAACTTCAATCCCGTATGTTCCGTCTTTCTACAAACGGAACCGAAAGAACTATCGTAACATCGGATAAAGCCGATGCGTACAGCTTTGTTCCCCGTGCAAACCTTGCAATGCAGCTTGAAATCCTTGCAGACGGAGAGCCGATTGACCTCTACGATGTATTCGGCGGGCTGGGACAATTCAAAGACTTATTCAATAAGCCGTCCCAATATTACGAAAAAATAGATAAAGTTGTAGAAAACTTAAAGAAAAAAGCGGAAGGCGTTTATGCAAAACCCGGTATTCATGATGTCGTATTAGGGCCTGACCTTGCAGGAATTTTAGCCCACGAAGCGATCGGACATACAACAGAATCCGACTTTGTCATGTCCGGTTCCATTGCCGCCGACTTTATGAATAAACCCGTTGCAACACCGCTGGTAACGCTTGTTGATTTTGCGTATGAATACAATGGAAAACTTTGCCCTGTTCCGATTTGGATTGATGATGAAGGTGTCGCTGCAAAAGACGCAGTAATTATCAAAGACGGAATTCTTAACTCATATATGCACAACAAACAATCGGCAGCGATTTTTAATGTTAACCCTACAGGGAACGCACGCGCAAACGAATTTTCAGATGAACCTCTGGTAAGAATGCGCAACACGGCAATTTTGCCCGGTAAAGATAAACTTGAAGATATGATTGCCAGTATAGAAGACGGGTATTATTTTATCCGCTCATCAAACGGACAAGCCGACTCTACCAGTGAATTTATGTTCGGTGTCGTTTTAGGTTACGAAATCAAAAACGGAAAATTAGGCAAAGCAGTGCGCGATTGCACTATTGCAGGCATTGCATTTGATATGCTTAAAACCGTAACTATGATAAGCGACGATATGAGTTGGAGCAATTCCGGCTGGTGCGGCAAAAAACAGCTTATCAATGTCGGTATGGGCGGCCCCGCAATTAAATGCAAAATTGGAGTAGGAGGTAGGAACTAATGAGTAAATTTAACGGAATAAAAAGTGCCGAATTTATTTTAGAAGAGTTAAAAAAAGCCGGTGCCGATAAGGCTTCTGCTTCGGTAAATAAAAGCATAAAAAATGAAATGAATATTGACTCGGGAAAATTAAGCCTTTACAGAAGTACTGCCGATATTTCAGCTTCAATGGTTTCCATTATTGACGGCCGCAAGGGCTTCATCAAAGGAAATGATTTAAAAGAAGAAGCTATCAAAGAAAATGCTAGAAAAACGGCGGATCTTTCGCGTTCTTCCGAAAAAGATGAAGGTAACGATATTTCGCCCATGCAGGCAGCCGAAGAGCTTTCTCTTGGTGATACCGAACCCGATAACGAAAAAATGTATGAACGTCTTGAGGAATTCTTAGATTATACAAAATCCGCCTACCCTACACTACAATTAAATCAGTGCATTTTGGATTTTACCCGTAATGAAAGGAACTACGCAAATTCAAACGGGGTACGCTTTAAGGAAAACACTGGGGTCTATTCTTTCAGTGCCATGTTTTTTGCAAAGGATTCTCATGGAACCAGCAGCTTTAACTATAGCGGTGCTTCTCATTTGAATTTGAACAAACCCTTAAAAGAATGGGGAAACATAGATGAAATAATGAAGCAAAACTGCGAGCAGACAAACACAAAACCGATTGCGGGTTCATTTACTGGCGACATTATTATTACGCCCACAAGCGTTATGAACTTTATCGCTGCAATCCTTGACCTTTTTATGAGTGATATGCCGTTAATTACCGGAACGTCAATTTGGAAAGACAAACTCGGCGAAAAAGTAATTTCACCTTTATTTACACTCCGCTCAAATCCGCGAAAACCCGGAATTGAAATCGAAAGCCTCTATACGGCAGACGGTTTTAAAGCGCAAAATACTACGCTCATCGAAAAGGGCATCTTAAAAGATTTTATTTTGAGTTTATACGGTGCTAAAAAGACGGGAAAAAAACGATGTATTTCAGGCGGAAAGAGGCTTATCCTTGAAGGCGGAACTGCTTTAAAAGACGACATGATTAAAAATGTAAAAAAAGGAATCCTTTTAGGACGCTTTTCAGGCGGCAATCCTGCTTCCAATGGAGACTTTTCAGGTATAGCCAAAAATTCATATCTTATTGAAAACGGTAAAATCGTTCAAGCCCTGTCCGAAACGATGATTGCCGGAAATACCGTAAAAGTGCTTTCCGATATAATCGCTCTTTCTAAAGAAACGGTCGATTATGGAAATATAATCGTGCCGTGGATTCATTCTACCGGAATTACAATTTCGGGAAAATAAGGTTTAATCGGTAAAAATCCCCGATAGGCAGTAAAAAAAGCTTATCGGGGATTTTTAATGCATGATACTATCGGTTCTGCACGAATAAAACAAAAAAGTTACAAAAAAACGTAAAAATTTTAAAAAAATATTTGATTTTTTTATTATTATCGGATATAATTATAAGTATGAAACAAGAAAGTATATCTATTGACAAAAGCAAAATTGAAACGGCTATCAGATTAGGTGTCCCTATTGCAATAACATCTTACACGCTTCCGAAAGAAATGGAGACTTATATTACGGATGTAATCACTGAATTTTTAAGACAGCTGCATCATAGTGATATCGTTGATTACATAGTCTATTGTTCTAACGAACTCACAACAAATGCCAAAAAAGCTAACACAAAACGCATTTACTTTAAAGAAAAAGGGCTTAATATAAATGACCCAAAAGAATATGAACTTGGAATGACGAACTTTAAAGAAGACATGCTTTCAAATTTAAGCTATTATTTAAATTTGCAAAAAAAAGAAGGGCTTTTTGTAAAAATTGCTTTAAAAGCAACACATGATATTTTTATTTTGGAAGTCTCAAATAATGTTCCTATAACAAAACAGGAATTTAAACGAATTTTTGATAAATTAGTAAGAGCCAGACAATTCTCTTCACTTGATGAAGTATTTAACCAAGTTTTAGACAGCTCGGAAGGTGCCGGTTTGGGGCTGGTAATTATGGTTTTAATGCTAAAAAAATTGGGACTTAACGAAAAAGCATTTGAAATAGATGTAGTCGATAATATAACATTAAGCAGAGTTACGATTCCTCTGAACAAAGAAATAAAAAAACAAGCCGAACCGCTTACAAAAGCTATCGTCGAATATATAAATGAAATTCCGCAATTCCCCGAAAATATTATGCAAATTCAGCGCGCAATTAATGATCCCGACTCAACAATGCAAAAAATAGCTCAAATTATCAGCGGGGATATAGGTCTTGCAACAGACTTATTAAAACTTGTAAATTCGACAGCATTCGGTCTTGCAAAACCATGTATGGACATTTCAGAAGCTGTAAAACTGATAGGGCTAAGAGGTATTCAAAATTTACTGTATTCCGTTGGAACTGTAAAGATTTTGGAAACAAATGCAAGTGAACAAAAGCAAATTTGGGAAGATGCCTATAAACTTGCTTTTTATTCGCTTAATGCCGCAAAACTCACGGGAAAAAGGGCTATTGTAGAACATGCATATGTGTGCGGCTTACTGCATAATCTGGGCAAAATTATCCTTCAACTCATGTATCCTGAACTCATGCTAAAACTTGCAGAAATTCAAGTTAAGCATAATATTCCGCTGCAAGTAATGGATATGATTATGAGCGGAATGGAACAAACCGAAATAGGTGCATCCCTTGCTGAAAAATGGCATTTTCCTGAACCCATTGTTGTAACAATTCGTTATAAGAATAATTTTCAAGACACTCCCAAGGATTACACCGAATTGATAGAAACAATACGCTTTGCCGACTTTATGATTAATTATTCTCAAGGAAATATAGACTATTATCAAATTCCTCCAATACTGCTTACTCATTTTAAAATTAAATCGGAAGAACAGCTTCAAAGTCTTTGCAAACGTTTTGAAGAAGCGGGAAACCGATAAAAACGGAATTTACGGTATAGTCTAAAAAAAAATTATTTTTTTTACAAAAACTATTGACAGTTCCTCAAAATAACATTATAAGGTAAGTTATTATTATTTATTTCGGAGGTCTGCTTTTATGGATAGACAAGATTATATCAGTGATTCGGAATGGAAGCGTTTTATAAATTTTTCGAAAGATCTGGAAACTCCTTGCGTTGTCATAAACCTAAAAACAATCAAGAAAAATTATTTAAAGCTAAGAGAGAATTTTCCTTATGCGGATATTTATTATGCGATAAAGGCAAATCCGCATGATAAAATTATTTCTATGCTTTATGAAATGGGTTCAAATTTCGATATAGCTTCGCGCTATGAATTGGATAAGGTATTAGCCTTGGGGGTAACTCCCGATAAATTAAGCTACGGTAACACGATAAAAAAAGCGAAAGACATTGCTTATTTTTACGAAAAAGGTGTAAGAATGTTTGCTACCGATAGCAAAGATGACTTAAAAAACATTTCCCAATACGCACCCGGCTCACGTATTTATGTCCGTATTTTGGTAGAAAACACTACAAGTGCAGACTGGCCCTTATCAAGGAAATTCGGCTGCCATCCTGATATGGCTTACGATTTATGTATTCAAGCAAGAGATTCCGGGCTTATTCCCTACGGAATATCTTTCCATGTAGGCAGCCAGCAGCGGGACATAGGTCAATGGAATGATGCTCTTGCAAAAACAAAGTATCTTATGGATTCCTTAGACGAAGAAGAAGATATTAAACTGGAAATGATTAACATGGGCGGAGGTTTCCCTGCTTCTTATGTTACACCTGCAAACGACCTCGCAGACTATGCTTCTGAAATTACGCGTTACTTGGAAGACGATTTCGGAGACGACCGTCCGCGCGTTATTTTAGAACCGGGACGCTCTTTGGTAGGCGATAGCGGTATTTTAACCACAGAAGTCGTTATGATATCAAGAAAGAACAATACGGCTTTATTCCGTTGGGTGTATTTGGATACGGGTCTCTTTAACGGACTGATTGAAACCTTAAACGAATCCTTAAAATATCCGATTGTTACCGATAAAGACGACGAATGCAAAAAACGCGGTGATGTTGTTTTAGCAGGTCCCACATGCGACAGCATGGATATTATGTATGAAGATTATAAATACTCACTTCCTATCAACTTAAAACCGGGTGATAGAGTATATTTTCTTACAACAGGAGCCTATACTTCAAGCTATGCCTCAGTTGAATTTAACGGCTTTCCGCCCATTAAAACGTACATCATGGAATAAAAAAGCAACAACTTCTGTAAAATTCGGTTTTTAGAGGCTGCCATTACTATACACAACCGTCAAACAGGCGGTTGTGTATTAAAAAAATAAATAGAATTATGTCTTAAAAGGTAATACAGGTATTGAAAATTTTGTAGATTTCGATTAAACTATCACTATGATAGACCAAAGTGATTTACAAAAAGAAATAATAATACCGTTTTCTGAAACCGAAACTATAGAACTTGATTCACTGAGTCTTAAAGCACTCAGTAAAATGCCTGTTGATATTTTTGATAATGTGTACTTAGGCGAAACAAGGCCCCATTCTCTTATCCTGTGTATTGACGTAAGAGGCTTTAGTAACTTCATGTGCAGCAACGAAGAAAAAATAGTTTTCTCGTTAATTACCTCATTTACTTCAAATTTCCTATCCTGCGTAAATCAATACGGATACAATTGTTCATATTACAAATTGCTCGGTGATGGAGCTTTGGTAATATGGGATAAATTTAACGATACTGCAATTAAAGAAGCCGTTGAAATTTTTAAAACATATACGGAATTTGTAGATGAAGAACTCTTTAAACCGTATAATAACCTTTCATTGGGGGGTGCTTTGGTTTTAGATAAAGTATATAAGTATGAAATTTCTGCAGAAGCGGCGCAGCTTAAATATCGAGATTATGTAGGCTATGGAATTAACCTTGCCTGCCGTCTGCAAAACCTCGCTACGGACGGAAAATTAATTGTAAGCAAAAAATTAGTGGATATTGGCGCAATTTATGCAAAAAAAAGTGATGACCCCGAATTACTTAAAAAATTAAGAAGTCTTAAAGGCGTTAAGGCTGAAGATCAGGAAGATTTATATTTTTATAAAGATATAAATCCGAAAATTTTTTCCATATTTAAGGTTTTAAGTTTTGAAAAGTAAATACATATCTCTATTAATGAACAGCTCACCTATTGACTGTCAGCAAAATAAAGGTTAAGGTAATTCTATGAAAGATGAAATTATAGATGCGGCAATAAGGCGCATCCCTGATTTTCCTAAAAAGGGAATACTATTCTATGATATAACCGGTATTCTGGTTAATCCCAAAGTTTTCGGATATTGTCTGGATAAAATGACGGAAATGTACAGTAAAGAGAAAATAGATGCCGTTGCAGCTATTGAAGCAAGAGGTTTTGTATTTGCAGCTCCATTTGCGGATAGAATGGGTATTCCGTTGATTTTAATACGAAAAAAAGGAAAGCTGCCCGGAGAAACCTATTCTTGTTCATATAAGCTGGAATATGGTGAGGCATCGGTTGAAGTGCACAAAAGCGATGTTGTAAAAGGGCAAAAAGTTCTTTTACTGGACGATTTAATTGCCACAGGCGGAACATTAAATGCAGCGCGCACAGTCCTTGAAGAAGGAGGAGCAAAAGTAACGGGCTTTTTGGGCGTTGTCGGCTTGCCGTTTTTAAATTACTCCAAAATTTTAGGCAACACTCCCGTAAAAACCCTCATTGAATATGATAGCGAATAATATTGACAGCCTCTAAAATACTTCAGTTTTTAGAGGCATTTTGTTCACATAAAAAATATGCATGGACGGCTTTATGCCTTGTCTGCGCAAGTTCCTTACAATTCCCATCGCACCTCTATTAAAATATATAAAATCTTAAAAAAAAGCTCAAGTGTTTTTTTATAACTCCGATAAACTTAATAAGCACAGCAAATTATGGGTGCTTTCGGCACAACAAATGGTTAGTGCTTCCGTCTTCTGCCGGAATGTCAGAGGATCCGGAAATGACATATCGGCAGGGATGCCGCGGTAGTTTTTAACTGCCGAAAATCACCAAAGGAGTAGGAATATGATCATTAATCACAACATGAGCGCT
>CALINC010000085.1 GCA_938045195.1 uncultured Treponema sp. | reverse complement strand
AACAGGGGAGATACTTTGTCACAGTCAGATACGGATATGTCCAGGGAGGCATATTATCAGGCAAGAGAAACGTATCAGATTCTTGGAGATACTGTAAAAACTCAGGAAATAGATAATAAAATACAAGAACTGAATTCCAGACAGATGGCAAAGCTACAGACAGCAAATAATATGGTACAGGAGGGTTTGAATCAGATAACGGCAAATAATCCTTCGGAAGCCTTGTCACTTTTGACAAAAGCAAAAACAATGTATCAGGAACTTAAGGACAGTAATAATGTAAATAATGTAGATAAATTCATAAATCAGACTCAGGAGTTTATAAAATATGAAAGTGAAAAGGAAAAACAGCTTATTCGACAATCTGAGCAGTCAAGGCTGGAAATTCAGTTAAAGGAAGAAGAAATAGAGCAGGAAAGAATAAAGAGGGAAAAAATATCAAGAGATATTGAGAGTGCAACTAATTTTGAAATACAGGGAGATCAGATGTATGTTCTGAAAAGATATTCAGAAAGTATTTTGAAATATGAGGAATCAAAGAAAATTTTTGAATCTTTAAAAAATGAAGGCAATTTTAATAATCAGCTGAAACTGGAATCTTTAGAAAGAAAAATGAAAAGATCAGAAGCTTTCCTGTATGAAGAAGAAGGGGACAGGGAATCAGGAAATAAAAACTGGAAAGAAGCTGAAAAGAAATATGAACAGGCCAGAGAAAATATGAAGTTATCAGATGTAAGTACAGAAGATGAACAGAGAATAGATAAAAAATTAAAGAAAATCCAGAAAAAATCCAGTAAAAAATGGTGGCAATTCTGGAGATAAGAAAATAAATCGGGAGGAAAAAATTGTGGAAATAGGAAATAAGTATACTACTTTCTTTTTTGAAGAGTATGAAAAAATGGCTGAAAAAAATACTTTTTCAGCTTTTCTTCCAAGTGAAAACAAAGGTTTGTGGTGTATGTCAAAGGTTGATAATTTAAAAAAAAATCTGGCTAAAATGGCAGTAGAAAAAATAGTGGAGGAATATTTAAAAAATGACAGTATTTCAGTTGAAAATATAGATAAAAATTTCCTTATTGACAGGAGAGAATTTTATATTTATAATATGGAAATGTTCGTATTTGTGCTATCTATGCTGGTATATCTTTGGCGATAATGATATCGCATTAAAATTGGGGAGGACTTTTTTAATGAAAAAAATTTCTTTAATAAAACCTTTTTTGCTACTCAGCTGCATGACTATTTCATTAAGTCTTGCTGCTTGTAATACTCCTGCAAACAATACCCCTACACAACCGGAACAGGAAACGAAGTATACGGTCTGGATTAACCGCTCGACATATAAAGACTTTAAGAATGCATTTAAGAGGCCCCTTGATGACGGTAAGTATTTATACGTGGAATATCCGGCAGAAAATTGGCAGAAGGTGTTGAATGAAATAACTGATAAGCGTAGTGGCTGGCAGCAGCGTTCATGGACTGAGCAGCAAATAAAAGACTGGTTTTTAGATCATGGTTTTGATCAGCAAACTACAACAGAAAGAGCTACATGGTTAATAAAAGAGGTAGAGCACGGACTTATAATAAGCAGAACAGACACTACTATGTATTACCTCATCAAATAATAATATAGAAACTATCTGTTGTTCTGCCGGCCTGTATTGTACATACTATACTGCGCGAAATTTTAGACAAAATTTCGTGCCCTCTTCTCTGACATTTTCTTAGGCTTTTCAGTATATTTGCCGATACCTCTCATAAGGTTCTTTGTTTTTTATAAGCCTTGCCGTTGAGGAGTGTAAAATAAAAGCCGTATAAATAGTTCAGGCTTTTATTTACCCAAGTTTGCTCGAGCGCAAACTTGTATATCATAATATGCACGTTCTCACTTCGTTGCGAACGTGCGTAAAAAGTCAATCGAAGTTGATACTTTCTTCTTGACTTTTGACTTTTTATGGGAGGATTTTGAATGAAAAAATCATTGGCGCCGTTTATCTTATTCGGCTTAGTAATAATCGCTGTGGGTTGTAAAACCGCTCCGGAAGACAAAACTCCCGAATCTGCGCCTGTAGAAACTGCCAAAGAATCGGTCTCTGATGCACAGACAGTCACGGTACAACCCGAGGATAAATCAGAAACGATGAAAGCGTCGGCTACTGCGACTATGTCTTCCAATTCGGAAAAGACCGAACCTAAAAAAGCCGAGCCTCAAAAAGCTGAAGCAAAAACGCCTACGCAAGCGCCTGCTCAGAAGGTAACGCCTCAAAAGGCGACTGCTCAATCGGGAGGCGCTTCTAAAAATAAAACCGTTTCTCAAGCAAAAAATGCACCTCAAGCGAAAAACGCTCAGACAAAGCCCGCTAAACAGGATCCGGCGCAGCAGAAAACAGCGAAGTCAAACGCATCCGGTGCATCGGCTGCAAAAACCGACACATCTAAGCAATCGGCAAAGGCTGCTCCCCAAAAGACACCGACAAAAGAACCTGATCAGAAGGGAACGTCCCAAAAAACATCGGCTGCAAAAACCGACACACCTAAACAATCGGCAAAGGCTGCTCCCCAAAAGACGCCGACAAAAGAATCTGCTCAGAAGGGAACACCTCAAAAGACGGCTGCACAATCGGAAAGCGCTTCTAAAAATAAAACCGTTTCTCAAGCGAAAAACGCTCAGGCAAAGCCCGCTACACAAGAGCCGACACAACAAAAAGCAGTGAAGTCTAAAGCAGTCGCAGAGAATAATAAGAAGTCCGCATCTACGGAGACGGCCAAGAAAGAAACGCCTAAAACGGCATCTGCCAAGCAGGGGGCTGCGGGTAAAGCCGCTCCTGCAAAACAGCCGGAAAAAAAAGATAAAAAAGATACTGAACAAAAAACGAAAGAGCCTGCTCAGAAAACACCACCCCAAAAGACGCCGACGAAAGAACCGACTTCTCATACTGCTGCGGCTCAAATTACGGATATTATATGGATGATCGAACAGGCCGATGCTTCTTTTGTTTCCAAACAGCATAAAGGCGATGGAAAAATGTTCGTTACCATGTTCGCAAAATATAAAGGAGACCTTACCGCTCAAGATTTTCAAGAAGCGTTTTTTGCGTCCCCTGCCGATCTGTGGAGCCTTGACGAGAAAAATGCGAAGGGGCTGCTGGAAATCAACAAAAAAGATAACTTATTGACGTTGAAGCATCTTGCCGCAGGCGAAGGTGTAGGAGCGGCCGCACTTGGAAAATGGTTTGCATCGGTTACACTTGCGGGGCAAAAGCCGTTTGAAAAAGAATTGAATGTAACCGGTATCGGCGGACAAGCAGTAACCGCAGGCGCGACGGATAAAACATCAAAAGAGAAATCAAAGAAGGTTTCGTTTATTGTTCCCGTCGCAACAGCTGCAAACGAGCAGCAGGCGCTTGCCTTTCCCGTTATTCACTCCGTTTCCCGCGACGCCGATACTATCGAAATTATCTTTTCGATCAAAGATTCGCGTGTTAAAAATGCGTACTTCTATTTTGATGTGCCTGGAGAAGAATATTACCGCGATTCCGGTTCGATGATTGATGCAACGGGAAAACCGGTAAACGGATGCCGTTCATTCTCCACCGACGGGAAGAAATGCCGGTATATACTCCGCAAAGATGCAAGCAATCAAGATTGGTTCGGTAAAGCGACTCAGTGTTTCCTCGTCGTTTCCGATATAAACCGTGTCGCTTCGCCATGGGAAGAACGGCATCGCACTATCAGCGCCGCATCACGCATCGCAAAATAGCGACTATTGGTAGGGTAAACACATCAGACACTTTTTGAATACCCCGCAGAATAATAGATAGGCTGTTCAACCTTTCCTTTTGAAAACAGGCGGGCATCTGCTTCGTTATTCCACAAAAATTACTCCTCGACGTGCAAAAAGCACACCTGCGGGTAATTTTTGTTCATGCCTCGTATCTGCCGCGCCTCTTTTCAAAAGGCTAACGTAAAAATTATTTTTAACCATTAGCCACTATTATTCTGCGATTTTTATTGATTCTATCTGATGTGTTTACCCTATGGTTTTGAAAAAACTTTCCGTAAGCCTTTTGCCTGTCTCCAACGCTTTTCGAAATAACCTGTTGAGCAGTTGTACATCTGTATCCGTTTTGATACGTTGAGGATTAATTTTTTCGCAGCAACGGCATATCGTAAAACATACTTTCCGTAAGCCTTTTGAAATAGACGGTGTAGATACAAGGAATACAGTAAAAAAGTACCGCAGGCGTATCTTTGATACGTTGAGGACACTTTTTTACTGTATGACGCAGTAGATGCGCCGTATATTTCAAAAGGTGTTGCTAGGGTAGGTACGCCGCATTAACATTCCGCAGTGCATCGAAGAGCTTACGCTTTAATTCATAGTTACCGTCCGTAAGCTTATCCAATCGGGAGCGAGCGGTTTTTCTGCCTGAATTATCCTGATAGCTGCACGTGCAGGTGGAAGAAATATAGCCCTGCATTTCTGCATGGCGAACAATCATTGGGATATCGGCAAGGCAGAGCGGGCGGATAAAGGTCAACGGGAATTTGTCGAACTTCAGTACCGGAGGCATCGCCGCAAGCTCTCCTTTCATCAGCGCATTCATCAGCGCCGTTTCGAGGATATCGTCCAAGTGATGCCCGAGCGCAATCTTATTAAAGCCATGCTCCCGGGCGTACTTGCTCAATTCCAACCGGCGCTGACTGGAACACCACCAGCAGTTCATCTTTTTGCCGGTTTTAAGACGTTCCAATACCGAAATCGTTTTAACGGTTACATCAATTCCCCAGCTTTTAAACCGCTCCGCCAATTCAGGGGCAAACTCGGAGCCGATATCCGTAGCAATATGGAGCGCAGCAGCTTCAAAAACCGGATGGCGGCGCTGCAGCCGAGCCGCAAAATATTCTGCAAGAGCGGTCGAATCTTTCCCGCCGGAAGCGGCAATCAAAATCCTGTCTCCGGCTTCTATCATATTATATTCGGAAACAGCCTTATCGATGGTTCTAAACAGTTTCGGGTTTGCCATATCGGATGATAACAGATGCGCTTAGGCGGCGGCGCTTGGAAAACTCCGTACACGGATCCGACGGGTATCATTGATGTCCGTTGGCACCGGCATCGATATAGCTGTAGAGCGTATACTTTGAAATACCGAAGTAAGTTGAAATCTTATCGCCGGATTTTGTAATTAAAAAAGCTCCCGAGTCATTTAAAAATTTAATAGCGGCAATTTTATCGTCTTTATTCATCAGAGCAACCGGCTTGCCTACAATGCGAACTGATTGTTCGATCAACTCATCCAAAAGATCATTCACATTTTGCGGAATATTTTCCGGTTCATTTTTAGCGCTGACAGGTGAAATAAGCTGCTGTAACACATTCTCCGCCATCTGCATTGAAGTAATATCGAAATTAATCGAGAGTACCGCTTCAATTGAATCGTCTTCGCCGCGGATAAACATAGTGCTTGATTTAAGGATGCGCCCGTCTTTTGTTTTTGTCAGATAGCTAAGCTTATCTTCCAATGTTTTATGATCGCTATGCAGCGCTTCAAGCACTACATGCGACGGCCCGTCTCCTATTTTCCGCATCGTAACATTTCCGTTTTCTATAATGACGATCGAGCTATTGGTATAGTCTGCCGTAAAATCATGCACAAGGACTTCGCAATTGTTACCAAAATGGACAGCAATACCGTGTGCAATTTGCTGCAGCAGCGCAAGGGTGTGTTCGGACATCATACCGTGTAATTTCCTTCTATTGCAGCTTGCGTATAGCCTGATTGAGCTGTTTCACAGCGGCATTTTGAGGGTCGGCATCGATAGCCTTTTGTAAGTATCCGACAACGGTTTCCGTATCCGCATCTCCTGTCATCAAATAAGAATAGGCTGCCAAGTACCATGCAAGCTGTAATTCGGCAGGTGAAAGATCGCCTGTTTCCGCAGCGGCTTTGTACTCATCGCCTGCTTTAAGATAATTGCCCTGCTGTGCAAAGCTCTTGGCTCGTATGTCCGCGCTCATCAACACATATTTACCCTTTAAGCCGGATCGATTATCGGGATCGAGTGCAGGTACTTGCATACGCAGCGAATCATAACGGTGCGCTTCCGCATTGCCGACCGTAGTTAAAAACGCATCGATTGCTCGTGCCTTTTCCGGCCCTTTTGTAGTATCGATATGCTTTCGCGCTTCAACTACCTTCGTCCGCTGCGCAGTCAGTGCTTTGATCTTTTCTATCAATTGCGCTTCGTTTTTTATATCAGCTCCTATAACGGCAGAGGCGTACATATCCTGTTCGGCTGTTTGCAGTACGATAAACGGAATTTCCGGCACCGCATATTCCGAGAACAACAGATAATTCTTTTGCACTGTTTTCCGTTCATTTTCCGAAGGGTTACGCAGCAAGTCGATAAAACGGACGGCATAGTTCTTCGCCAGTTCCGTTTTACATGATTCGGTTAGAATATTCTTAAAAAAAATTCCCGCTTCCTTTGACCAATCGGAACCGGTAAAGATAAGCAGTATGTCTCTATCATCCGTATTTTGACGGGCAGTCGTGCCGCTCTTCTCCGCTGAGGATGTAGAAACACAGCTATTCATCATCAAGACAAAGCAGAATCCGATACATAGTAATCCATATCGATATAATTTTTGCATAGAACGATTATAGCATTAAAACAACAAATCGCAAAGGTGCCGGGATGTGTTACGGCAACCGTATTCCTCAATATTTTCTTCAAGCAATACCGGCCGCTCTTTTTAGAAAACGAAATGAAGCTGTATTTACCTCACGTATAAATTTAACAAAACTCTTGACACCCTATTGGATAGGGGGTATTATTAAAGCATGACAAGAGAATTCATCATTACAAAAGAATTCGATCGTATGTGGAAACTGATTGGTTTAGATGATAATGATTTGTGTTCTTTAGAAATTTATCTCTGTAAAAATCCGAATGTCGGTGCTGTAATGGAAGGTACCGGTGGAATAAGAAAATTGCGCTGGGCTTTGGATGGAAAAGGAAAAAGCGGTGGAGCAAGAATAATTTATTTTGATATAGTTTTTTCAAAACATATATATTTACTTACTGCTTTTCCTAAAAATGTAAAAGAAAATCTCAGTAAAGAAGAAAGAAATCAGATGAAGCATTTAGTAACCGCTATAAAAAATGCAGAAAAGGAGGTAACCCATGGAAGAAGTTAATGTATTTGAAAGTATTATGAATGGACTTTCAGAAAGTCTTGAGTATGCAAAAGGAAAACCCAATAAGGCGCGGAAAATAACCATAACTATTGCAGACTTACCTTCATATCATTGTAAAGAAATAAAGCAGATTAGAGAGGAGTTAAATCTTACACAGAAAAATTTTGCTTGTGTGCTTGGCGTATCTCCAAAAACTGTAGAGGCTTGGGAAGCAGGTAGAAATGTACCGCAGGGTATGGCACAAAGATTTTTACAGATGCTTCAATTGGGCGGAAAAAAAATGCTGCAGGATTTTAAGGTTATTGATTTTGCAAGATAGTTTGATTGCTTTAGAAGTAAACGGTATCAGCGATTATCTCTGTTGATTTTACCGCTAAAATCGGTACAATCGGCATATCGATATTTTGAGGTTTCTATGATTCTGTTTATCTCCTTTCTTATCATTTTGGCTATGCTGTCGACCAAAATCAGCGATAAATTCGGGCTGCCGCTTCTTATCGGCTTTATTCTGATCGGTGTTCTTGTCGGAAGCGATGTCTTAAATTTGTTCTATTTTGATAATGCGCTTTTAACCAAAAAAATTGCTGATATTCTGTTGATCTTTATTATTTTTGACGGCGGATTTTGCATTTCGAAAGATACGTTTCACAAAGTTGCCGGACCGTCGATGACGCTTGCGATACTCGGCGTTGCGCTTACTTCGGCAACACTCGGCTTCTTAATTCACTTTGTCCTCAAATTCGATTTAGCATACTCGATGCTGATTTCTTCCATTATTTCTTCTACCGATGCCGCCGGTGTTTTTATGATTACCAAGTCTAACCCGATTAAGGATAAACTTGCCGCAACGCTCAATGTTGAATCCGCAGCAAACGACCCGATGGCGATCTTGCTTACCCTTACCTTTGTGCATATTGCGACAGGGGCGTTTAAGTCTCCAGCCTTGGCGGTAGCAGAGCTTATTTGGCAATTTGTCGGCGGTATCATTATCGGCTATTTTGCCTTTCAAATTTCGGTATGGCTGTTTAACCGGCTGCGGTCGGATAATAGAGGAAATTATAATGTGCTGATGCTCGGATGCGTGCTGCTTGGATACGGCGCGGCGGAGCTCTGTCAAGCAAACGGTATTATTGCAGTGTTCTTTATGGGCTATTGGATCGGTAACACCGCCCTACCTGCAAAGCGTAGTGTCGGAAATTTTCTCGAAAGCGTTTCCACTATTTTTAATATCACGCTCTTTATTATGTTGGGACTTTTGTCATTTCCGCATCAGTTTGTCCATATTTGGAAAGAAGCGCTTATCATTGTCGGCATTATGATGTTTGTTGCCCGTCCGCTTGCCGTGTTGGTTTCCACGTTTCCGTTTCAATACACGCGAAAGGAAAAATTCTTTTTAATGTGGGGCGGCATTAAGGGTGCGGTTCCGATTGTTCTTGCAACTTATCCACTCGCGAACGGATTGGACGAAAACGGTTTTATTTTTAACTCTATCTTTTTTGCCGTTTTCCTTTCCTGTATTATACAAGGGACTACGCTTGCTCCCCTTGCTCGGCTCTTGAAATTTACCAATCCCAAAAAACCGGAATCGCTGTATTCGGTCGAGCTGTATTCGCTTAAAGCAAGCGACATTGATATCTTCGATATTTATATTGAGAACCACTCCGGCAGCATCGGTCGGAAAATCAGCGATCTGCATCTTGATAAGGATACGCTTATCAGTTCAATCGTACGAGATGGAAAAATTATCTTTCCTAAGGGCGATACCGTTATTCAAAAAAACGATATTCTGTATGTGCTTGCTCATTCGGCAAGGGTAAAGGAAATTACGGAAACACTCAATCAGCCGAACGAGTGAGATATCAGTCAGTCTGATGCCGGTATTGCGTCGGGCTTGTTGATTCCCATAGCAATATCTCCTACTGAAATTTTTTGCGTAAAAGCGCAAATATTTTCAGTAGAAAACGAGATTCTTAGACAATATCAGGGTGGAATCCTAATTAGTTTTAAACTTACTCACTTCTTCTACAAGATTTTGAATACTCTGTTTATTCTTCTGTGTAATTTCGTTGACTTCCTGTACGGCATTGTTGATCTGCACGGCGCCCGAAGCCATTTCATTCATGCTTTCGGTGATAACGCGCGATGCATCATTTAATGTATGAATACCCTGCGCGACGTTTTCCTCATTCCGCAAAATCTCCACAGAACCGGTACTTACTTGGTTCGTTACAACCGACATCTCATTCATCGTGTCGAGTACGTTACGGCTGCACGAGGATTGCTCCTGCATTGCAGCAGTAATCTTATTGCTGATCGCCTTGACTTGATCGGAAAGGGTAAAAATGCTGCTAAACGTCTCTTCGACGGTACGGGAAATACCGGAAAGTGTTTCTATCTCATTGCTGAAATTTTTAAGCGTTGCAGTGATCGTTTTTCCTTGAGTGGCGGAATCTTCTGCGAGCTTGCGGATTTCGTCCGCAACGACGGCAAAGCCTTTACCCGCTTCCCCTGCGTGAGCTGCCTCAATTGCCGCATTCATAGCCAATAGGTTTGTCTGGCTTGCAATATGCTGAATCACACTGCTTGCTTCAAGTAAACTGCCCGATTCTTCGGCAATCTTTTGAGTGATGGTGTTTGACTGCCCGATGGTCTCTTTTCCGTTTGAGGTTGCTTGATGGAGATTTTCAATGAGCGTTCCGCTTGCTTCGAGCGTCTTGGCGACTTCCTGTATGTTTTCTACCATATGCTCTATTGATTTGGCGGATTGCGCGACGCTTTCTACCTGCTTTTCAACATTTTTATTTAAGACTTTTATCGCTTCGTCAATTTCATCGATTGATGAGACCGCATTGGCCGCGCTTGCGGACTGAGCGACCGACTGCTGTTTAACATTCGCAATATTCATGTTGATTTGGTGAATAGCTGTTGCCGTCTCAGTCATATTACAGGAAAGCTCATCGCCTATGTGCTGCATGCTGCCGGTATTCTGCTCTACCAGTTGAACCGATGTCCGTATTTTTTCAATCGTTTTATTGAAAAAATAGGCAATATGAGCAATTTCGTCATTCCCATTGACCGGCAGCGCAACCGTTAAATCGCCGTCGCCTTCGGAAATACTTTGCAGCGCCATTGTAATATCCCGCAGCGGCGTACTGATTTTTCTCGCAAAGAAAATAGCAATAATATTGGCGATGATAAAAATAAGGATGATGCTAGACGCCATCTGGTACAACGATGTGATAATCGGATTGGTGAATTCCCGATACGGTAAACGCGCCGTAAACAACCAGCCGCTGATCGGTACCTTTGATGCGGAAATAATATAGTCCGTTCCTTTATATTGAACAACGGTCGGTTCCTGCTTTCCGCGCAGCGACTGTTCGATAAATGTTCCGATTTGACTAAAGGCCTGATTGCTTTTGGCGAGTGCAATAGGATTTTCTTGATCACGAATTGCCGTCTTATCAGGATCGGCAATAACGGTTCCGTCCCGCCCATTGATAGAGCAATATCCTGTCCGGCCGACCGGTGTTGTCTCCACCAGTGTGGATAAGCTTTCAGCAGGCGTATCGATTGCCAGTACGCCGATGACTTTTCCCTCATCAAAAACGGGAACAGCCATTAAACAAATAAACTTTTTGTCCATCATTGCAAAATACGGTTCCGTGATAAAAAACTTACCGCTCAGAGCTGTTCTAAACCATTCGGAATTTGCCGCATCATAACTCGGCCCCGTCGCACAAAAGCCGGTACCGTCAGGCGGCGTAAAAGAGAACCGGAGAAATGCTTTGTTATATTGAAGCTCCCTATCGATAACGGCGGCTTTTTCTCGGGGATGTAAATCGGGGTCACGTAATTCAGGCAGACGGGAAAGGATTTCCAATGCCGTCTTTGTAGTATTAATTTTTTCGTTTACCAAAAGTGCTCCGTTGTCCGCAATGGTTTGTAAATCGGAGATAATGTACTGCTTTGTCGTAATATAAAAACGTCTAATAAAGATAATGCTGATTGTTAAACCGGCAAATGCGATAAGTGAAAGGAGCAATGCGATAAGCTTTGTTTTAATCTTTTTATGATTAGGAATTATTAATGATGGGGGGCTATCAAATTTTTTCATTTTTGTCAACGCCTATTTTATTGACACTCCTATTTTATTGTATTATTATTGTATATTATTGAAAAAAAAATTATTTTTTGCTTTTCAGGTACATTTTATATAGTACATCATTTTGTTACATTTGTCTAGATCTCGGCAGTGTTTTTACAGGCCAACCGCACCAAAAATAAACTAAAGGGAGCCTCTAAAAACATCAGTTTTTAGAAGGAGAGCTTTGCTCACCGGTTTACCTTAAGCTTACTTGCGATATTTTTCGTAACATACCTCTTGATAATGCTTTTAAAATATTTTATACTTCAATTATATGATTTCTCTTAATTATGAAAAAATTACTGCCGTTCATAACAAATACGGAACAATACTTGCTCAAGAGGCGTTTAAACTTGAAGCGATTAAACTTTCTCCCGAAGCACCGTTTACATGGGCATCGGGTTATAAAATGCCGATTTATAATGATAACCGCCGTTTTTTAGCAAAGCCCGGCATAAGGCTCTTAATTGCCGAAGCCTTTTCGGAATTATTAAAGGCAGCCGGTTTTAATCCTGAATGGATTGCAGGAACCGCTACTGCCGGAATTCCTCATTCCGTTACACTGGGCGATGTATTAAAAAAACCCGTTTCTTATGTGCGTTCCGGCGGAAAAGACCATGGGTTAAAAAACCGAATTGAGGGGCTTGGTGCAAATGCCGATTATAAAGGTGCTTCGGTTCTTGTCGTGGAAGATTTAATTTCGACGGGAGGAAGTTCTATTAAGGCTGTTGAAGCGGTACGCTCCGCAAACGGTATTGTGCCGCTGTGTTTTGCAATTTTTTCCTACGGTTTTAAAGAAGCGGAAAAGAATTTTGCCGCTCTTAAACCTGAATGCGTTCCTCTTACAATTTTAAATTACGATATTATGCTTGACGAAGCTGTAAAACAAAACTACATAAATGAAGAAAACAAAAAAAGTTTGGCGCAGTGGCGGGAAGATCCATTCGGTTGGGGCAACAAAAGAGGGTTCACAAAAGTCTGAAATTCAGATATAATATTTTTTTATGGGAGTAATAAATATGGATAAACAATATGCAGAACGCTTAATGCAGTTTATTGGTAAAAGCCCGTCGGTTTATCATGCAATACAGAATTTAGGCGGTTTTTTAGAGTTGCACGGTTTCATTGAATTGGAGCGGAAAGATATTTTTCATTTAGAAAAAGAGGGAAAGTATTTTATTAAAAATAACGGCAGTGCGATAATTGCATGGCAAATGCCTAAAAGCGGCACAACCTGTAATATGGAAAACGGTTTTAGAATTATAGGAAGCCACAGCGATTCCCCGACTTTTAGAATTAAGCCTAATCCGGAAATTAAAGTTAACAATCATTTTTTAAAATTGAATACTGAAGTTTACGGCGGCGCAATTCTTTCCACTTGGTTTGATAGACCGCTTTCCGCAGCCGGCCGCGCTGTTATTAAAACGGATAATGTCTTAAAGCCTGAAATCCGCCTTGTCAATTTTGATAAAGCAATATTGACAATTCCTAATCTTGCAATTCATATGAATCGGGAAGTTAATAAGGGCTATGAATATAATATGCAAAAAGATACTCTTCCTCTGCTTGCTATTATTAATGAACAATTTGAATCCGGCGGATTTTTATTAAAACTGATTGCGGAGAATTTAAATATTGCACCCGAAAAAATCTTGGATTTTGACCTGTATTTATACGATCGCCAGCCGGGGTGTTTTGTCGGATTACATGACGAATTTTTTTCTGTTGGGAGAATAGATAACCTCGGCATGGCTTATCCCTCTCTTGAAGCACTTGTCAATTCCGCACCTGCGGATTTTATCCAAATGGCAGCTGTGTTTGATAATGAAGAAGTCGGTTCGTCAACAGCGCAAGGGGCAGCGAGTCCGTTTTTACAAGACACCATACAGCGGATTGTATTAAGCACTTGTAAAACAAATGCCTTTGAAGAAATGCAGCGTGCTCTTGCTTCTTCGTTTTTAATTTCAGCAGATCAAGCACATGGCTTGCATCCCAATTACACCGAAAAGAATGATATTACCAATTTTCCCTTGATGAATAAAGGTCCCGCAATTAAACTTGCAGCTTCAATGAGTTATACTTCCGATGCGGTATCGGCAGGCATTTTTAAAGATCTTTGCGGCAGGGCAAATGTTCCATGCCAGAATTTTGTAAACCGCTCCGATATGCGAGGCGGCTCTACAATCGGTCCCATTTCGGTTTCAAACTTGAATATAAAAAGCGTAGACATCGGTAATCCGATTTTAGCAATGCACTCGGTGCGTGAACTTGGCGGAACGTGCGATCAAGAATTCATCACAAAGGTTTTTACCGAGTTTTATAAATGACATATAGATTTTCAGATTATGATGTAATTGTTGTAGGGGCAGGACATGCAGGCATTGAAGCTGCCCTAGCGGCGGCGCGCATGGGCGAGAATACGCTGCTTATCACACAGACTCTAGACAGTGTCGGCAGACTTTCTTGCAATCCGTCTATCGGCGGAATTTCCAAAGGGAACATTGTCCGCGAGATTGACGCACTCGGCGGTGAAATGGGAAAACTTGCCGACGCTTCGATGATTCAATACCGCTTATTAAACAAAAGCCGAGGTCCTGCCGTTCAAGCACCTCGTGTTCAAGCCGATAAATTTTTATATTCGCAATTGGCAAAGCATGCCGTTGAGCTTGAAAAGAATTTGCATGTTTTTCAAGATACGGTTTGTGATGTAATTTCTTCAAATACAAATGAATCGGGTTATGTTGAATATGGGGCGGTGCAGAGCGTAAAAACAGAACGCGGCAGAGAGTTTTCCGCAAAGGCTGTTGTACTTGCAACAGGAACCTTTTTAGAAGGCAGAATTTACATCGGTGATTTTGAATCGCCTGACGGAAGGCTTGGCGAGCGGGCTGCCGTCGGCTTGGGAACAGCCCTTGCAAAAAAAGGCTTTACAGTCGGCAGATTAAAAACGGGTACCCCTATGCGCCTTTTAAGGAGAAGCGTCGATTTTTCACTTACGGAAGAACAGGAAGCGGATACGATAATGCGTCCCTTTTCTTTTGCGAATGCCGAAATTCACCGTCCGTATGCAAATTGTTATATCACATATACAAATGAACAAACGCATGAAGTTATAAGAAATAACTTCGGCAGAGCTCCTCTTTTTTCGGGAAAAATAAAAGGAACAGGAGCTAGGTATTGCCCCTCAATTGAAGATAAAATTAAAAAATTTCCTGAGAGGACGCGCCACCATGTGTATATTGAACCTGAGGGCTTGAATACGGAAGAGCTGTATGTCAACGGACTTTCATCCTCACTGCCGGAAGACGTACAAGATAAAATGCTTAGGACAATTCCATGTTTTGAAAATGCCGTAATTACACGTCCTGCATACGCTGTCGATTATGCGTATGTATCCCCCATTCAACTTTCTTCCGATTTGCAGACGCGGCGCATTGCGGGGCTTTTTTTGGCAGGACAAATTAACGGAACTTCCGGTTATGAAGAAGCTGGAGGGCAGGGGATTATTGCGGGAATAAATGCCGTTTTATTTTCACGCTCGCTTAAATTTAAGGATGAACAATTTATTCCGTTTGTGTTAAAACGAAATGAAGCCTATATAGGCGTTATGATAGACGACTTAGTTACACAAGGCGTAGATGAGCCGTATAGAATGTTTACGGCACGGGCAGAATATCGATTGAAATTACGGCACGATACTGCCGATGAGCGGCTTACCGAAAAAGCATATCATATCGGTCTGCAAAAAAAAGAAAACCTTATGCGCCTCCGCGAAAAAGTTGCAGCACGTGAAAAAATTATTTCAACATGGAGGCAAATAAGAATAACAGCCGAACTTATAAAAAATTATCCTGAGTTAAAAAATCATTCAGGCAAAACCTTAGGTGAAATTCTGCATGACCCGCAAATTTCTCTTTCGCTTATTAAGAAAATAGATGCTTCTTCATCATTATATCCGGAAGAATTATTGGAAGCTGCAGAATTGGAAATACGCTACGAGCATTATATTTCCGTACAGGATAGAAGAATTGACAAAGTTAAGCGTATGGAAAACATGAAGATTCCTTCGGACTTTAATTATGACAAAGTGTCAGGACTTTCTACGGAATCATGTACAAGATTAAAAGCCGTACGTCCCGAAACAATCGGGCAAGCCGGAAGAATTCCCGGTATACGTCCGTCGGATATTATGCTTCTTGCGGTAAGAATTAGATAAATGCGGATTTTCTTATCGTATACATTAAAAGTGTATACAGAATAATAATTGATTATTATTACTTAATCGTATATATTGATACAAATTAATTTTTCGGAGGAAAAAATGAGTGTTCATATAGAAGCAAAACAAGGCGAAATAGCCGACAAAATTCTCTTGCCAGGCGATCCGTTGCGGGCAAAATTCGTAGCTGAAAATTTTTTAGAAAATCCTCAGTGTTATAACAATGTACGCGGTATGCTCGGCTTTACCGGAAAGTACAAGGGTGTGCCGGTTTCCGTACAGGGAACGGGAATGGGACAGCCCTCGCTTTCAATTTATGTAAATGAACTTTTTAGGGAATATGGAGTGCAGCGCGCAATTCGTATAGGTACGGCAGGGGCTCTTCAAAAAGAAACACCGCTTCGTTCTATCGTTTTGGGAATGTCGGCTTGCACCGATTCAGGAATTAATACCCACCGTTTCCATGGCTGCCATTATGCGCCGTCCGCACATTGGGATCTTTTAAAGAATGCTTATGACCATGCAGTAAAAATGGGCGTTAATCCGCTGGTTGGGCAAATTGCCAGTTCTGACGTTTTTTATGATGATTTGGAAACATGGAAGATGTGGGCTGAATACGGAGTTCTTGCAGTAGAAATGGAAGCTGCCGAATTATATACTCTTGCTGCAAAATACGGAAAACAAGCCCTTGCCGTGCTTACTATTTCAGACAATATTGTAACACACGAACTTACAACTCCCGAAGAAAGGCAAAAAACTTTTAAGACTATGATGGAAATTGCTCTTGAAGCGATTATAAAATAAAGAAATATAAAAACAGACGCTTTGCATAATTTGAAAGATTTATTTGTAATGGGGCTTTCAAATTTGTGCTGCTAGTATGATTTCTCAACAGGAGTTACAAGAGTAATATGAATACTGAAAATATTCTTGAATGGCGTGAAGCCATGATTCAATTACCCGACAATCATTTTTTTGATTTAATGCAATTATATTTAGGCAAAATTAAAACTCCTTTTAATAAGCAAAAATTAATAGAACAATTAAGTTCTTTTTTAAGAAAAGAAAGGGTACGAGAAGCCGTTTTTAAATCTCTGGATAGTTCCGATATTTTTATTTTAAGTGCTATTAACGAAATTCCAAATGCAACGTATGCGGTTTTACAACGTTTATTCAAAACAAAATATACCGATACGCTATTGTATGAAAAACTTTTAAACGCAGGAGAGCGGCTTCTTATTTACAATGTAAAAATATCCGATAACGAAACAATATATAAAATAAATCCGCTATTACAAGACTTATTTGAACCCTTATTATCAAAATATATTTTTATGCTTGCGGAAAAAAACGGGGCGCTTAAGATAAAAGAAATACATATCAATGATGTAATGCTTGCCGGAATTTATTCTTTTTGTTTTCATAATGATTCAATTTTAAAAAATAACGGTATGCTAAAAAAAAGATTTGCTGAAAAATTATATCAAATTATTCCATGTTTTTCTCAAAATAAAAAAAATTTTATGGCTATCTTTTCTGCCTGCGAAAATCTCGGACTATTATGCAATACGGGTGAGGGGTTTAAAATTCAAAAACAAAAATGGCAAGCCTTTGCTGCCTTAAACTCAATCGAAAAAAAAATATATTTTATAGCATCGTCACTTTTTAAAATGCGTAAAGAAGCTTTGCATGAATTTGCGCAAATGCTTATTGTATTTTTTAATTCATTTGAACCAAATTGCCGTTATAATAAAACGGATGCCGGTGATTTATTGTTTTTGCTTTGGGCAAAATACTTCAGCACTAATCATTTATGCTCTAAAGATATGGAATATTACACGGAGACCCATTTAAACGAATTTATTGATATTGCCGTTTTATTCGGGCTCTTGTGTGAAGATGAAAATTTAATTTATCTTAATCCCGAATTTAGAAAAAATATTTCAGAACCGGAAAAACCTCTTTTAATAGATCCGTCGTTTGAAGTAACGGTATTGCCCGACAGTAATTTAACTAAACTCTTAGATGCATGCGAATGTATGGAACCTGTTTCTCTTCAAACGACCGGCAGGTTTGAAATTACAAAAAAGGCTTGCGCTAAAATTTTTCAGCAAGGAAATTCTTCGGAATATGTATGCAATATTCTAGCCGCCAATACCGGACGCAAAATTCCGCAAAATATTTATGTAACTATTTCAGAATGGTATGCTAATTTTACTTCGCTTTCAATTTATTCGGGATTTGTCGTTTCGGTATCAAAAGAAAAAGAGAATTTTTTTATTTATGATACACCTTTAAAAAAATTGATTGAAAAAAAACTTTGCGACGGCATATATTTTTTAAATATTCAGGATATAAAAGAATTTGAACAAGCAGTCTCTTCGGGCGGTTTGGAATTTATTTTTTATAAAAAAAAGAACATCCCAATTCCGTCAACTCGCGGTTTTCAAAAACTTAATCTTGATGAGCAGAAAAATAATTTTGAATTTAAACAAAAAGATATATGGGAAAAATATTTAAACAAACGATGCGGAGAATATTTACGGACAATTAAAAAATTAAATTCGGCATTAAAAGAAAAAAACTTTCCTAATGAAGAGGAAAAAATTTTAAATAAGCGGATTAACCGTAAGGCTATAATTATAGAAGAGCAAATTATGTTACCGCCCGTCAAGTTACATAAAAATGAGGCGGTAGGTTTGGATTTTTTAGGAAAACTTAAAATTGCAGAGCTTGCCATTGCCGAAAATAAATGTATTGAAATTTATTTGAACGCTAAAAAAGGCGTAAAGAAAATTTTATGTACTCCTTTAGAAATTATAAAAACCGAAAGCGGAGCCGATGTTACGGTTATTACAGAATCCGAAAAAGAGCAATATACAATTTCCATAGCGCATATTGCAAAAATAAAACTGATAAAAACTACAATTCTATCATAAAATATACTGCGGGCTGAAAAAGTGCGGCTCCGATAGATTGGCAGTAATGAAATGAATATTGTAGAATCCGGTGCCAAAGAAATTTTTCAATTTATGTATAACATTGAACAATTTGATGAATGCAGTTAAAACTAACCAATTATCCTAATATACCGTTTTTAAATTCCAACAGCTGCCCATACATTACAAATTATCCGCTATATTTTTTACCATCCATAGTTATCACTTCGGTAAAAACAGGTTCCTCTGTAATCATTTCAAGGCTTATCTTTTAATTCCGCTTTATATTATTAGGTTTCAAAAGTCCTAATCATTTTCATCTTCCTCTCCGGAGGAGTCCGTTTCATTCGGCTGTTCTTCCGGTTCTTCTTGATTTGCAGTTTCTTCTTGAGAATCATCCGTATTTGAATCGGCTTCATTGTTTTCATCGGCAGTTACTGTGGGTACCGGCAGAGGTGCAGGAGCGGGTGCCCTGCCTAAAAAAAGTGTAATTTCTTCGTTGTCTTTTTTATGTTTTAATTTTAACAAAAGCGTGCCGGTACGTTCATTATAAACATAACCTGACGAGTTATAAATTTCAAAGCGTTGATCGCTTCTAAAATCTATTCCGTGAATTTGGATTCGATAAAATGGACGAATTCCCCGTATAATAAGGTAATGAGTTTCTCCCTGTTTAAAATCTACTCTAAAAGAAAATATTTTTGCAGTATTTTGTATAATGTTAATTGCATTTGCCGAAGACCACGCCCAAATACCGTGTTCTGCTTGAAGCGATAGTGATTCTTTATGGGGAAAGACCTGATTGTCCGTTACGGCGGCTCTATACAATTTATCGGCATTTAAAATTATAGTATCGTTTGCCATTAAACCTAATTTGGTTTCCGCATTTCCTTGAATATCAAAATATGCCGGTAAGCTGGCAGATTCTCCTGAGTACTGTAAAATTGAGGAATACAGCATTTGCCCGACAAATTTCCATGTACGTTTTTCGGGGTATTCTTTTCCGTATCGGATTAAAATTTCCGCAGCATCAAGAGTTTTTTTTGTGTCTATGTGTTTTGCATCTGAAGAAATAAAAAGACCTTCATCAATCGAAAAAAAAGAATCTTTAAGTATTTTTTCGCAGCGTTCCGCATTTTCCATAAATACGTTTTTTATATTCGGAAAATAGAGCGGATAATCTAAGGCTGCTTCTAAGATACCGGCAGCCGTATGCGCATTTAATTCTTCGTCCGTAAGGGTTTCTGCAATTTTTTGTAAAGCAGGGATAAGATTTTTTTTCGAGTGATCTACCAAATATTCAATAAGTTTTTTATTTTCAAAAACCGAGATATTTCTTTGCGAAATATCGGCACTTATTATTTTTAATTTTTCATTATCATATAGTGCAAGTCCTCTTTCATTTTGAATTAAATTATCAAAAAAAGTGCATGATTTATACGTTTTTTTTTCTTTGGGCAGACTAATTTGTTCCGCCGTTTTTATTGCTTTTTGATACTGATTCCGCGATGCTGTTTCCGCAACATAAGCCGTTACCGCTTCTTCAGTACAGCTTCTTGAAAAAATAGTATTTTCCAAATATATGAGTGCTTTGTCTCTAAAAGATTTTTTTGTTTCATTATAAATTTCATCGCTTGCAAGATGATTATTCGGTATACTTTCAAAAGCCAAACTTTGCGATTGGATATAGGTTTCGTAAAAAGCTGCCGGCTTATCGCTTGAAAGAACGAGATGCGGCTGCTCTGTTTCTTCTTCGTTTGAATTTTCAAAACCGTACCCGCCCTTAAAAATATATCTGTTTTTTCCGTAGCGTAAAAATATTCTATTATCTTCTCTTTCAAGACGCGCCGTTTGGCTTAATTTCCATGGAAAATAGATGCTTGTAACTTCGGCAGGCATTTTTACATTTATTTTTAGCGAGTCATGTCCGCCGGATAAATATGCCGTAAATGTGATGGAAACTCCGCCCGAACATTCAACGGTAAAAGAGTCTTCTGCTTGTATATATGATGTAACCTTTACCGGCAATTTTTTCCCGTCTTTTGTTTCGGTAATTATGGGGTTTTGTTCCGTTATATAAAAATTCAAACCGTTTGATACTATATGCAGGGGTAACAGCGGCACGGTATTTCCCTGTTTGTCCACTTCGTGTCTGCCCGAAACCGATATTGAGCCGATTGTGTAAGAAAAAGTCTTACCAACAGTAAACTGAATGACAAAAATGCCGAAAATAATAAGTATATACAATGCAATTAATGCAACTATTCTGCTTGATTTGTGTTTCATAATAGTATAGTTTATATAAACCGGAGAATAATTGCAAGAGGAAATCTTAGGAAATATCATATTTTATATCGGGGGAATTATGAAAGTATTTGAAAAAAAAATGATTTGTTTGTATTTAGCGGGATTTATATTTTTTGCTTTTTCGTGTGCAACGACAAAACAATCGGTAGTGAATTCACAGCCGAATCTTGAGCAACCAAAACACAAAGACGTAGTAAAAGAAAATCCCGGAATAGAATTTGCCGGTAAACTAAACGATGCTTTAAACAAAAGAAATTATGAAGAAGCGTTAAAGCTATTTGAAAATTTGGACGAACCGCTTGCATCCGATTCTAAAATAAAAAATTTAAAACTTTCCATTTTAATTTCTGCAAATAAAATAAAGGAGGCCTCAGATTATGCTTCTTTATTGGAGGCGGAATATCCTGATAATACCGATATTTTGTATGCACAAGTAATGCTTGCCCAAGCCGAAAATAATGCCGCCAAAAAAAAAGCTTATTTAAATAAAATCCTGTCAAAAAATCCCAATGATTCGCAGGCTTTAACCGAACAAGGATTGGACTTATACGGTAAAAGACAATATAACGAAGCCCGCAGTAAGTTTATTACAGCCTATAAAGCGGATCCTCATAACATCGAAGCACTCATCGGTTTGGCGCGGATTAACTATATGCAAAATAAACTTGACCAAGCGGAAATGAATTTAAATGAAGTTTTAAAAAGACAGCCTAATAACAGTATTGCGCTTGCGGAGCTTGCCCGTATTAAGGCAGAAACCGATAGAATGTATGACGCTATAAATGATATAAATAAAGCCGTTTCAATAGATCCGAACATCGCAAGCCATTGGATGGATTTGGGGGCATACAATATGCAGATAGGCAGAAAAGAGGCTGCACTGGCAGCATATAATAATGCCGTTCAACTTGAACCTACTTCTTATCTTGCCTATATTTATCGTGCGGGGCTTAATGATGAGTTAGGGTATAAAGAAGCCGCCTTACAAGATTATATAACGGTTTGCAATTTATATCCGCCTTATTATTTTGCTTTAGAAGGAGCGGGAATTCTTTTTTGGGAAAAAGGCGATTGGATCAATGCAAGAACGGCTTTTATAAAAGCACTTGCAAAAGCTCCCGCATCCTATCAATACGCAATTCTTGCCTGTATATGCTCGTATAAAATGAATAAGAAACAGGAAGCAAAATCATTTATGCAAAACTATCTTAAAACGATTGACCGCGCCAAAAATGAAACCGAATATTTTATTTGCCGCCTTTTTGTAGATTTTGCAGGAGATATGGAAATGGTCAATCGTGCAACAAGAGAAAACGATATGGTTAAAAAAGGCCGTTTGTTTTTCTATATTGCGGAATTTTATAATCTGACTAAAAAAGAACCTCTTGCACAAAAATGCTATGCAGAAGTTTTGGCAATACAGAATCCCGGTTTTTTTGAATATCGTCTTGCAGAACATGCCGAAAATACAAAAAATAAGGCGGATAAACGATGAATTCTGTAAAATCTGAACTAAGAGCTGCAATTAAAAACTATTTTTTAAGTGCCGAAGGTATTGCAGCAATGCAAAAAGCCGAAAGTCTGCAAAATTCTTCCGAATATTGCAAACGATTTTTAACAAGCATTCCGTCTTATGATAAAGCAAAAACCGTTTTTGCATATTATCCGTTAAAGCCTGAATTCCCTACGCTCGGACTTTTAAAACAAGCTGTCTTAGACGGAAAGATAATAGGGCTTCCTCTTGTTTCGGATAAAGACCTGATTTTTAAAAAAGTAAATTTTATCGATGGAATAGTTTCGCCGGTGCGTTCAGGATGTTTTGGAATTTTAGAGCCGGCAGAAGAAGCTGAAACCCTTTTTCCGATTATATCCGGCAAAAATAAAACTGAAAACTATAAAAAACTTTTACCGCTTATAATTTTGGTTCCGGGAAGGGCTTTTGAAAAAAACGGTTCAAGGCTTGGACGCGGCGGCGGTTTTTATGACCGTTTTTTTTACAAACTTTTTCGGTTAATAGATCGTTCGGCTGTTACACTCGCCGGCGTTTGCTTTTCGGGACAAGTTGTAAATACCGGAAAAACCGGAAGCGTTCCTATAAAGATACCTATGGAAAAATTTGATTTTCCCGTTGATTTGGTACTAACGGAATAAATAAATTTATTTTCCGCAACATAGCATTACCTTGTTCGTGCGGAGGGTTTAATACTCCGAAGCACTGCGCCGTGGTTGATGATTACTTTTTTTAATATAAGCAAGCACTGAATTCTATACCGATATTATAGTTTCCCCATATTGACTTTTTTTTAATAAAATGATAACGTTGTTATTAAGTAAGAACACTCTTACTCTTCCTCTGACAAGGAGGTGTCTTATGGACACATATAAGCGATTATTTAAATATACGCCGGAGAAAATGCACTGTGCGTATATCTCTGTGGTTTGTTCCGCTGCATCGGTATTTTTGCAGATGGGAGCATTTTGGTATTTGTGGAAGTTTTTGTATGCCCTTTTGGTAAGCAAAAGTGTTACAGACGGTTCATTTTATGCAACGGTGATTGTGTCGTTGCTGATAGCGAATATAGTTGTGAGCTTTCTTGCGGTGTGGGCTTCGCATTTGCTCGGCTTCCGCCTTGAATCTAATTTACGTAAAGAGGCAATTAAGCATTTGATGAATGCATCGTTTGCATTTTTCGATGTAAATGCTTCGGGGAAAATTAGGAAACTCATCGATGACAATGCGCAGGACACGCATATGCTGGTTGCTCACCTTATTCCGGATAATGTAGCTGCATTTGTTACTCCTGTTTTAATGTTTGCCGTTGTGTTTATGGTGGATATTAAGCTCGGCATTTTGCTCGCACTGATGGCGGTTATCGGTGTCATTCAAATGTATTTTATGATGGGCGATAAAAAGTTTATGCAGCGTTATCAGACCGCTTTAGAAAAAATGAATGCAGAAGCTGTAGAGTACGTGCGCGGTATGCAGGTGGTTAAAATTTTTAAAGGCACCGTCGAGTCTTTTAAGGCGTTTTATGAAGCGATCACCGGCTATTCAGATATGGCATATAAATATACTCTCAGCTGCCGCCGCCCTTATGTTGTATTCCAAGTGCTGTTTAATTTATTTACAGCGTTTACGCTACCTGTTGCTATTTATTATATGAACCGCGGTGCAGACGGTAATCTCATTGTTGCAAAGATTATTTTTTACATCTGTTTCGCCGGCGTTTTGTTCAGTTCGTTTATGCGGGTTATGTATGTAGGTATGTATAATATGCAGGCAAAGAACGTAGTCGATAAGCTTGAAGATCTTTTTGCCGATATGGAAAAGGATAATTTAACCTTCGGCAACGGAGAGCATTTTGAGCATTTCGGTATCGAATTTAAAAACGTGTCATTCGGCTACGGCGAAGAAATGATTTTAAAAAACGTGAGTTTTATCCTTGAGCCTAATAAAACGTATGCCTTGGTGGGATCTTCAGGCGGCGGTAAATCGACAATTGCAAAACTTATTTCGGGTTTTTACAAAGTCAACGGCGGTGAGATTTTAATCGGCGGTAAGAATATTACGTCTTATTCTAAAAATGCTCTGATGAAGAATATAGCATTTGTGTTTCAAACCTCAAAACTCTTTAAGACTAGTATTTTTGAAAATGTCAAAATGGGTAATCCGAATGCAAGTAATGAAGAGATAATGCACGCCCTCCGGCTTGCCCGCTGTGAAGACATTTTGAATAAGTTTGAACAAAAAGAACACACTCTTATCGGTTCCAAAGGGGTGCATTTGTCCGGCGGAGAGATTCAGCGGGTTGCTATTGCCCGTGCCATTTTGAAAAATGCCGACATCATCATTTTGGATGAAGCTTCCGCCGCTGCCGACCCTGAAAACGAATACGAAATTCAGCAGGCGTTTTCCAATCTGATGAAAAACAAAACCGTCATTATGATTGCACACCGTTTAAGCTCAATTAAAAACGTCGATGAAATTTTAGTAGTCGAAAACGGTGATATTGTTGAGCGCGGTAGTGATACCGAACTTATGAAAAAAGACGGAAAATACAGCAAATTACAGAAGCTGTATTCTAAAGCGAATGAATGGCGGGTATAAATTTTGCTGCAGCAAAATTTATACAATGCAATGTAGAAAATTTTTTATTGGAGATAACTTATGATAAAGAATTTACAAAAAATATTCGGGGTAACCGAATCGGGAGTGCATGGAATTATTAAAGCGTCAGTGTGGTCGGTATTTTCAAATATTGCCTATATTTTGCCGGTGTTTTTAATTATGTTTTTTCTGCAATCGTTTTTTAACGGTACGATAAAACCGGCAGTCTTTTACATCGGCGGCATTGCGGCACTTGCGCTTGTGATGTACATTCTCATTTACATCAATTACAACACGTTGTATACGGCGACGTTTAAAGAATGTAAGGAACTTAGACTGGAAATTGCCGACAGATTGAAATCTCTGCCGCTGTCGTATTTTTCCAAACACGATATTTCGGATTTGTCTCAAGCGGTTATGATGGATGTTGCAACTATCGAACATGCGTTAAGCCATGCAATTCCTCAGGTTATCGGACTTGTCATTTATATTATGATTATCGGCATTATGATGATTGCAGCTCATCCTGCTTTGGGCTTATGTGTGTTTACGCCGATTGTAGTCAGTCTTATCTGTATTGTGCTTTCAAAGAGAATTCAGCTTCGTGAAACGGCGAGGGATTTTCATAAGCAGCGGGAACGCTCTGAGTTTTTTCAGGAAGCGATTGAGCTGCAGCAGGAAATTAAAAGTTACGGACGTGCCGACGATGTCGCCGCAAAGTTAAACAGGAATGTGGACGAAGCCGAAAGGCTCCATATACATGTTGAAGCGCACCAAGCTATTCCGCTTAATTTTGCTATTATGATATTGAAATTTTCAATCGGATTGACAGTAGTATTCGGTCTGAAAATGTACTTGGCAGGAACTGCTCCGCTTTTGTATCTGCTAGGTTACATCATTGCTTCCGCCCGCATGGTGGATGCCGTTGCAGGGATTGAAATGAATCTTGCGGAGCTGATGTATATTGATTCTCGCATTAAGCGCATTAACGAGCTTCGCGAAACCGAAATTCAAACGGGAGAATCTGCGGCACTGAATAATTACAGTATTGAATTTAAAGACGTTGAGTTTTCATATAATGACGGGCAAAAAGTGATTGACGGAATTTCGTTTACGGCGGAACAAAATCAAGTTACTGCATTAGTCGGTCCTTCCGGCTGTGGGAAAACTACCGTTCTCCGGCTTGCCTCGCGCCTCTATGACTATAACAAGGGACAGATTTTAATTGACGGCAAGGATATTGCACATATAGACACCGATAGTCTTTTTGACAAGATTTCGATTGTGTTTCAAGATGTTGGGCTTTTTAACACGTCCATTATGGAGAATATCAGAATCGGCAACAAAAATGCAAGCGATGATGATGTAAAAGAAGCCGCCCGTCTTGCAAACTGTACCGGATTTATCGAAGCCTTGCCTGAAAGTTGGAACACCGTTATCGGCGAAAACGGCAGTAAACTTTCAGGCGGAGAGAGGCAGCGTCTTTCGATTGCACGTGCATTTTTAAAGGATGCACCGATTATTATCCTTGATGAAATCAGTGCCTCACTCGATGTCGAAAATGAAATGAACATTCAAGAGAGCCTTAACAGTCTGATTAAAGGCAAAACGGTCATCATCATTTCACATCGTTTAAAGTCTGTAGAAAACGCAGACAAAATCATCGTTATGAATGCCGGTAAGATTGAAGCAGAAGGCAAACATGCTGCCCTCTTGGAAAAGTCTGCTTTGTACCGGAGCATGATTGAGAAGTCAGGTTTGACGGAAAAGTGGGTATATTAATTCTTTCCAAAGATATTTTTTCACTTCGTTATAAAAGTGCGCAAAATAAGCAATGCTCGATTTTTGAAAAAATCTTGTGCTTGCTTATTTTGCCGAAAGATTTTTTCCACATATCTTGACATATTTTTACATTTAATGCAGAATAACAGAACTATTTTTATGAGGTGAAATACTTGACGGATGAAATTTTAACTATTGAAGAAGTTGCCCGGTATTTACGGGTTTCAGACCGCACGGTTTATGAGTGGGCTCAAAAAGGCGAGATTCCTGCCGGAAAAATCGGAACGGTATGGCGTTTTAAAAAAGGCGAAATTGAGAATTGGGTTGATGAACGGCTTGCTTCATCTAAAAAAAACGCCCCTCAAAAACATAACATAGCTACGGAATTGTTCTTATCGCCGGACAGAGTTGTTCTTTTAGATTATTCCACAAAACATGATGTTTTGGTAAAAATGGCTGAGATACTCGCTTTGGCTCCGCAGGTGAAGAACGCAAACGAATTACTGGATGCAATTTTGAAACGGGAAGCTATGATGTCAACAGCAATCGGTAAGGGCATTGCAATTCCGCATGTAAGGCTTTCCTCGGTTACGGATTTGGTAATGGCTGTGGGAGTTTCGCAAAAGGATATTTTGGATTTTGATGCCATAGATGGAAAACCCGTCCGCTTGGTATTTATGATTGCCGCTGCAAACAATCAGCATGCATATTATTTGCAGACAATTTCTTATTTTAATATAAAGTTACGTGATGAAGAATTGAAAAATGAAATTTTGAATTCCAAAAATACAATGGAAATATATTCGCTTCTTTGTAAATAATTTTATGAATGATCTATGTAAGACAAAATTGCCGGACTATGATTCTCCCGTTTCACTAAAAAACTTTTTGGATTCTTTCGGCTTCGGAATGCAAAAAAAATTCGGACAGAATTTTATGGTGGATAGAAAAATCAGAAATGAGTTAATATCGCTGCTTCAAATTAACGAGGGAACAAATGTTTGGGAAGTAGGAGCAGGATTAGGCGCAATGACTGAATTGATTTTAGAAAAAAAAGCAAATCTTACGGCATTTGAAATTGATAAAGGGTTTTCTTTTTGTTTAAAAGTTTTTTTTTCCGGCAATAAAAACTTTTGTCTTGTAGAAGGCGATGTGCAGAAAACTTGGAGTTCTGAAATTGAAGCAAACGGTAAACCTAAAATATTTTTCGGCAATCTTCCGTACAATATCGCTTCGCAGCTTATCTCGTCTCTGATTGAAAAAGAAATAATATTTGATACAATGTTAATAACAGTACAAAAAGAAGCGGCAATGAGAATGACCGCAACACCCGAACATAAAAATTATACGGCGCTTTCGGTTTTGTGCAGCATATTTTATGATTTAAGAATTGTTAAAACAATTCCGTCTGCCGCATTTTGGCCGCAGCCTAATATTGAGTCTTCCGCAATTTTGTTTACAAAGAAAAAAGAGATACCGCACATAGAAAATTTTAACCTGCTTGTTAAAATTATAAAAGCTCTTTTTTCTTCCAGACGGAAGACGATAAAAAATAATTTAGCAAGCTGGTTAAGCTCGAATTGCTTTGATTGTACCGCCGATGAAGTTTTGCAAAAAACTTTTTTAAAAGAATCGCTTCGTGCGGAAGCACTTACACTCGATGATTTTATAGTATTAGCCGGCACGATTGAAACTTATAGGACACATAAATGAAAAATAAATTTACTGCCTGTGTAATTTTTTTTGTTTTATTTTTTTCGATAATGCCTGTATCGCTTTTGCATGCAGATGATGAAAAAATTGACCGCACTCCCGACCCCTACGGTATAGAAGAATTTAATACTTGGCAAAAAGATCTACGCCGGTTTGAAATTATTTCTTTTGGTGCATTACCGTTTGTTTCGTTGCTTTCGTTTTGGACCTATGATATTATTCGCTCCATAAAACATAAGGGCGATCCTGCATATAAACCATGGCCGGTAAAAAACCCGGAAATTGCGGAACCGCTTAGTGAAGACGAACAGCGAAAAGTTTTTTTTGCTGCCGTAGGCATTTCCATAGGAATTGCGTTAATAGATTTTTCTTACCGAGCAATAAAGCGGGAAGTAGACAAAAAGAAATTACAAAAACTGAATATAAATAATGATGAGCCGATACAACTTATTCCGATTATAGACGGTGAAAAAGAAAAAACTGAAGAAGCAAACAATGCAGATAACCGATGATAATTTTTCCGCTCAAATGTTTTCACAAAAATTAAATGTTGAAAATTTAAGTAAGCCGGTACGTCTTGATGTTTATTGCGCGGAACACATTAAACGAATCACGCGTTCACAATTAAAAGTAGGTCTTAAATCGCTTCTCGTAAATTCTCATAAGACAAAATTATCGCGAATGGTAAATAACGGAGACATCATCGAATTGATTTGGGAAAATCCTATACCGCTTTATGCCGTTCCTGAAAATATTCCGTTGACAATAATTTATGAAGATAAAAATATTATTGCGGTAAATAAAAAACAGGGTATTGTAACGCATCCGGCAGGCGGAAATTGGAACGGCACGCTTGTAAATGGTCTTAACTACTACAGGCTTTTTAATTCAAAATATACGGATGACTTTGCAAAATTATTAAACAATTTAGAACAAAATAATTTTGACGGCAAGGCAAAAATAAATTTACACCGCATGGGAATTGTACATAGACTCGATAAAGAAACTTCCGGTGTAATTATTACTGCCCGCAATATACAAACCGATTTTTTTTTAAAGTCGGAATTTAAAAAGCGTAAGGTAAAAAAATATTATCTTGCAATTCTTGACGGCTGTCCTAAAAAATTATCCGGTAAAATAAAAACTTCCGTATTCCGTTCTTCAGGTGATAGAAAAAAATTTAAAGCATCTGAAGATTTGTCTTGCGGTAAAACAGCACTTTCTTCATATAAAATACTGAAAACGAACGGACGGTATTCGTTTGCCGTATTTAGAATTTTTACCGGCCGCACACATCAAATACGGGTACATTCCAAATTTATAGGATGTCCTGTTTTAGGTGACCGTGTGTACGGCAAAAAAACTTCCGTAAAAAATGAAAACCGCTTATTGCTTCACTCATACAAACTGATTATAAATATCCCTGAAGCCGGAAAAAAAGAATTTAAAGCCCGGTTACCGCAATATTTTAGACAAGCACTTCTCAGGTTAGGATTATGTTAATCGAAAAAATTATTTTTGAAAATGAGAGCTTTGCAGTTCTTTATAAACCGCGAGGAATTCCGACAGCTCCTATAAAACAAAATGAAACGGAAACGCTTTTACATTATTTTTTACAGCTTCATCCGGAATGTATGAATGTACACGGCAAAAAAGAAATTGAAGCGGGTCTTATCCACCGCTTAGATACGCCGACTTCCGGTTTGGTTTTAATTGCAAAAACACAAAGCGTTTATGATGAACTTATTTTTTTACAAAGAAAAAATCTTATTACAAAAACATATACGGCTTTTTGTCAAAACATAACCGCTCAAAAAATTATTGATGATTTTAAAATTGATACTGTAATACTGCCGTACACAATTAAGAGCCGCTTCCGTCCGTTCGGACCTAAAGGGAAAAAAGTAATGCCGTCATTTACAGGAATGAGAAAATTTACTCAAGACGGAAAATTATATGAAACGCATATTGTCAATATTAAAAAAAGCGGAGACGATGTCGAGATAACTTGTACGCTTACGCAAGGCTACCGTCATCAAGTACGTAGTCATTTGGCGGCAATCGGTTTGCCCATCTGCTGCGACGGTCTTTATAACCCAAACTATACTTGCAAAAATGAAGAATTACAAAATCATAGCTATCCATTACAATTGTATGCCGTCGGAATTTCTTTCCCCATATTAAAATCATCTCCCGATAATTTTTTGAATGAATGTACTACAGATAATTTTATTTCAATTAAAAACGGTTATATATCTTTTTTGCTTCCGCCGCCAAATAAAACGAGCCGGTAATTAAAAGCGGAATATTTTCCGTGCGGCATTCTTGAATTGCATTTTGTATTACGCTTGTATAATCAGTATTTTTTTCAATATGTGTTTGCATATCGTAATTTGAAAATACCGTTTTAAAGTCAATATAATTTTTTTCAATATTGCTTTTTTTAGATTCTCCGGGAATAGTGATAATTATTTTTTTAAATTTATTTTTAAAAATAGCTGCCATAGCTTTTGCGTCTTTATCTTCGGCACATGCAAAAATTAAGATTCCTTTTTTTGTAAACAATCTTGAAAAAGTCTGCATACAAAGATACACACTTTTTTGTGTGTGCGCTCCGTCAATAATTATTGCCGGAGTATTTGAAATAATTTCAAATCGGGCAGGGAGCCAAGCAGCGGATAAACCTTTTTCTATAATCGTTTCATCAAGCTGCTGAAATAAATATTTTACCGTACAGGCTGCAAGTGCCGCATTTTCGGCTTGCACTTCATCGAGTAATTTTAATTCCGTATGTAGCGGACGGCAAAAAAGTTTGCCTATCTTATTATCTTGATTAAATTCAATTTTAATTTTTAATTTTTTTTCTGAAACGGAAAAAGCAACCGGCT
This sequence comes from uncultured Treponema sp., assembly GCA_938045195.1. GTDB lineage: Bacteria > Spirochaetota > Spirochaetia > Treponematales > Treponemataceae > Treponema_B. Next base: position 18,089 of record CALINC010000085.1, on the reverse strand, counting down.
CTTTAATTATTTCGGGCAGATAGAAAAAAGGCGCAGACATTTCATTTGCCTTTTTCTTAAAAACTTCCAAAGCAGCAGTTTCTTGTTTACAGCAAAAAACAGGAATATTCCTTTTTATAATTCCGGCTTTTTCAAAGGCTATTTTTTCTATTGTATTTCCAAGATATTTGCAATGTTCAAGTTCTATCGGAGTTAAAACACAAACTTTCGGCAATAAAATATTTGTCATATCAAGTCTTCCGCCCATACCCGTTTCAATTACAGCCCATTCTTGGTTTTGCAGTGCAAACAATAAAAAAGCCGTCATTGTTACAATCTCAAACCAGCCCGGGTCTATTTCGGGTTCGGCTGAAATAATTTCTTTAAACCCTAAAATAATTTTCTCGTAAACTTCGGAATACTCATCATCGCTGAAAAAACTGCCGGCTTTGGAAATGCGCTCTCTAAAATCGCTTACATGCGGTGAAGTATAAAGAGCTGTGTTTGCACAAATTTCTTTCAATATAGAGGCAATCATTGAAGATACCGAACCTTTTCCTTTTGAACCTGCAATATGAATTGATTTAAATTTTTCTTGAGGATTGCCGAAGTGCGCAGCAAATTTTTCCATCTTTTTTAAATTCTGAATATTCTTATTGAGATTCCTTTCATAATTTATAAAACCGTCAAGCCAAGCGGTAAACTCATTTGTTGTAATCATTTTATCCCTATTGCTAAAATCGAAAATATCGCATATTATACACACATGAGCAAAATTATTCTACCTAAAAATCTAAGCGGGTTTAAAATTTATATGATAGGCATTAAGGGAACAGGAATGGCCGCATTAGCAGAATTGCTCGTTTCACGCGGTGCTTTAGTTTCGGGGAGCGATGTGCCTGAAGATTTTTATACTGCATCGGTATTAAAAAAATTACATATACAAGTACTTTCTCCTTTTTCGGAAAAAAATATTCCCAAAGATACACAGCTTATAATTTTCTCCGCCGCTTACTCGTCTGAAAATAACGAAGAAATGCAAGCGGCGTTAAAAACGGAAATTCCAATGATGAGTTATCCGCAAGCACTGGGAACTTTGTCTTCGCATTTTTATTCTGTGGGAATTTGCGGTGTACACGGTAAAACCAGCACAACAGGAATTACCGGAACAATTCTAAAAGAATTGAATCTTTCTTCTTCGGTTTTAGCAGGCAGCGTAATTTCCAATTTCGGGAATTCATGTACAATGTTAAAGGGAACAAAGTATTTTGTTGCAGAAACTTGCGAATATAAAAGGCACTTTTTAAATTTTCATCCTAAAAAAATAATATTAACAAGTGTAGAATCAGACCATCAAGATTACTATTCGACGTATGAATCCATTTTAACTGCATTTTTGCAATACCTTGACAAACTTCCTCAATTCGGCGAATTGATATATTGTGCGGATGACGTGGGTGCCTGTGAAGCGGCAAAAATAATTTTTTCGTCTCGGCCGGATTTGATATATATTCCCTACGGCGAAAAAGCTTCAGGCGATTATAAAATGACAATTAACGGTGTCAAAAAGGATAAACTTTATTTTTCTCTTGCAGGTTTTGCGGGCGAGTTTTCATTGCAAATACCGGGAAGGCACAATGCACTTAATGCAACTGCGGCAATTGCCGTTGTAGTTTCTTTATTAAAAGAAGAATACGGAGAAATTTCTATGAATGATATTTCCGCAATAAGGAATGCCGTTGCCTCTTACCGCGGTGCAAGACGGAGAACGGAACTTGTCGGAAAAATTGAAAGCAGAAATATTTTAGTATATGATGATTATGCGCATCACCCTACCGCAATTAAAACCTTATTAAAGGGTTTAAAAGAATTTTATCCGAACAGACGAATAATTGCGGATTTTATGGCACACACATATTCTAGAACAGAGGCTTTACTCGACGAGTTTGCGTCTTGTTTTGGCGACGCAGATATGGTAATTCACCATAAAATATTCAGTTCAGCGCGGGAAAAATATTGCGGGCAGGTGGATGCGGAACTACTTTTTAATAGAACAAAAAAACATCACAAAAGTGTTTTCTTTTTTAATGAAGTATTGGATGCAAAAGATTTTATTTTGGAAAAATTAAAAGATGGAGACTTATTTATAACAATAGGAGCAGGGAATAACTATATTCTAGGCAGAGAAATTTTAAAACAAGGAAAATAAATTATGAAAAGTATGACAGGATATGCTTTAACCGAAAAACACATCGGCGATACATTTATAAGTTTAGAAATTAAAAGTTATAATTCAAGATATTTGGATTTAAATTTTAATTTTCCGTTTTGGCTTGCAGGACTTGAACCTGTTTTTAAAAATTTCTTTTCTTCACGTATTGCACGAGGCAAGGTTGATATTTCTCTTCATATAAAAGATTCAAACCTTGATGTAAATATTATTACAAATACTTCTATTGCGAAGGCGTATGCAAAAGCGATGCGTGAAATTGCCGAAGCCGTAAATATTTCAGCCGATATCGATTTAAATTCTTTTTCAGCAAAAGAAGGCGTACTTACGATTGAACGCAATATAGACTTACACTCGTGGGAACAAACTCTTTTACCTATTTTTGAAGAGACATTTATAGAGTTTGAAGCTGCAAGAACAAAGGAGGGTGAAGCTCTTAAAAAAGATATTACGGCAAGCATGGAGAGAATTTTAAATGCGGTAAAAGTTATAAAAAAATATGCACCGCAAATGGAAGAAATATTTTGTCAAAATATAAAAGACCGCTATAAAGAATTGGTCGGTAATGAAATTAATGAGCAGCGTATCATGCAGGAAGTTGCACTTATGCTTGTTAAGTATACAATCAATGAAGAAATTGTAAGACTTGAATCTCATTGCCAAACAATGAATTCCGAATTAAAACAAAAATGCCCAATCGGTAAAAAACTTGATTTTATTTGTCAAGAAATAAACAGAGAAATAAATACAATCGGTTCAAAAAATCAAATGCTTGAAATGTCTCAATCCATTATAGAAGTAAAAGATGCCCTGGAAAATATCCGCGAGCAAAGCCGTAATGTAGAATAAATAGTATCGATAATATGGGAGTGCAAAATGAATATACATATTAATTGCGGTAAAAAATTGCGAATTGCCATATCAGGTTTGTCCGGCTGCGGAAATACCACCGTTTCAAATTTACTCGCAAACAAATTAAATTTACCGTGTATAAATTATACTTTTAAAAATGTTGCAGCAGAATTAAATATTCCGTTTGCCGAACTTTTAAAAAAAGCAAAAACAGATTTTGGTTTTGACAAAATTGTAGATATAAAGCAAATAGAACTTGCATCAAAAGATTCTTGCGTGCTGGGTTCCCGTTTGGCAATTTGGCTTTTAAAAAATGCCGACTTAAAAATTTATTTGACGGCTTCGCATGAAATTCGTGCGAAGAGAATTTTTGAACGCGAAGGAGGAAACTTAGAAGAAATAAAAAAAGCAACGGCAGAACGCGATAAAGACGATACACGAAGGTATAAAGAATTATATGATATTGACAATTCAAAATATGACTTTGCCGATATTATAATCGATACCGAAAAATACAAACCGGAAGAAATCGTTGAGATAATTATTAAGGAGCTGAAAAAGAAAAAATTGGTTTAAATCATAATACCTATTTTTAATCTTTCAGCATAACATCTAAAATAACGGAATCGGTTTGACGCATACCTTGTGCCGCCATTATGCCGACTCCCGCTATGGTTTTTTCAATATCATTTTTTATTATGCCGTCGCCGCCTGAAAAATATTTTCCGTCCATTGCAAGTTCATGTCCTAAAAGAGCAGAGTCTAAGGCTGCAGCTATTTTGGAAGCACAGGATTGTTTTGCACCGTCGCAGACAAGACCGGAAACGGTACCCAGTGCGTTTACGAGTGTTCCGCATATTTGTTCATAAGAGCCGCCTTTCATATAGGTAATTGCCGCTGCGCAAGCCGCTCCCGCAGTTACGGCACCGCAATAAGCGGATAATCTTCCTATTCCTGTTTTTTGATGAATAGCCAATAAATTGCTGACAATAAGAGAGCGCATCAGTTTTTCTTCACCGGCTTTTTCTTCACGTGCATATACAATTACAGGAATTGAAACGGCAAGCCCTTGATTTCCACTACCCGAATTTGTTATAACAGGAAAAGAGCAGCCGCACATACGTGCATCCGAAGCCGCCGCAGTTTCTCCCTCTGCCTGAACTCTCACGGAAAAAGCATCACCTTGCTTTTGGTGATATTTTAAAATATTTTTTCCCGTTTCGATTCCATAAGTATTTATCAGTCCGTCTTTTGAAACACGCATATTATATTCAATTTGTTTTAATATAACATCTTCGATTAAATTGAGGTCTACCGTGTTTGCAAATTCTAAAATATCTTTTACATTTAAACACGAGCGATCTGTTAAAGCTCCGCCGGCTTCATGTATGTCATAGGGTTTTTCCAAAATGATAGTATCATTTAATTTAAGCAGAACGATATTTGTGTGCTGATGAATAAGTTCAGCAACAGCCGTATTTCCGTTTAATTTGCCGGTAATTTTTATGTGAAGCGTTGCCGGCGTATTTAACAGTTGTATTTTAACGCATTTTTTTGTAAGATATTCTTTTGCGGTTTTTACATCATTTTCATTTACATCGGCTAATACTTCAAGACCTTTATCGGCATTACCTCCTATAATTCCAATAAGTGCTGAGGCTTCCATACCTTTCATGCCTCCGGTATTCGGAACGATAACCGACTTTGCATTTTTAATAATATTCCCGCTGCTTTCAATAAGAATTTCATCAGGAATTCCTTTCATAATTTTACGTAATGCAGCTCCGGTATACGCAATTGCAATAGGTTCGGTACAGCCTAAAGCAGGCACCAGTTCTTCTTTTAAAATCCGAATATATTTTTCGGTTTTTTGCTTATCTAAACTCATGTCATACTCCTTTATGATTAAGTTTATACTACTCTTATAATTTAAAGATGTCAACATTACGGGAATATGTTGATTTTAAAAGTTTATATGTTTAATTAAACAATAATTTTTCAGCTAAATAAAGAAAATACAGTACTATCAATTTATCTGCCGTTCCGCCTGTAGAAATATGATTTACCTCACACCAAGAAGAAAGAGCCGCACAGTGTGCTTCTATGTTTTCACTTGTCAAAGAATTAAAAGCCGAAAGAATGGCGCAGGATTTTTCTTTGAGCCGGTTTAATATAAGATGACCTTTTCTATTGATAATCGTTGTGTCGTATGTTTCACTTATTATATTTAAAATTATTTTTTTTATATTTTCTCCGTTTTTTAATAGCGGAAGATATTTTGTAAAATGGTTTTTAAAACCCGAAAGCACTTCGCCGCGTACTCCGCACTCTCCTGTTTTAAAAAAAACATTCAGCGAAACTTTTGAGCAGTTTTTATCATAAAAATCTTTTTTTACTTCTTGAGAAAATGCTATGATTTCAGCACTTAACTCAGACCAATTTTTTTTAGCTGAAATAATTCTGTAAACGCAGGCATTCAAGATAAGCAGTAAGAAAAACGCTCCCTTATACGTGTTGACTCCGTTTGTGATTGAAAATAATTTTTCTTCAAATTTTTTTCCGTAATTGCGCAGTGCCGAAAATGACGCACAATCTTGCGGTTTGATGCTGCGTATCATTTCACCTGCAAGCGGAATGCAGTTTAGCATAAGTAAAAAGTCCATATCGTTATGTGATCCGTTTCCGTTTGCCGTAACACATCCGAAGCCGTACACCCTGCATAATTCGGAAAGCATTGACGCTTCCGTTATATAGGCTAAAGCATCGAAAAGATTTGCATATTTGTATTCGGTATTTTTTATATTTTTTTTAATATGCCACGCTTTATACACTTTTTCGTTTATAAAATTCATAATTTCATATTTTGAATGTGCCTTGTTTCTTGCACAAATCACGGCAGGCTTCCCGCATAAAAAACAGTTCCGTTTTGAGTTTTTTGTTTTGGATATTTCGGGCAAATCGGAACGCGAAAAAAGTTTTTCTTTAGTGAGGACATCTATATCTGCAAGTCTTCCCAACGCATGCGTATCTTCAATTTTAACGGCGGAGCGTTTTACATCAAGCGCATTTTTTTCCGTAAGTAAAAAAAAGATAAGCCCCTCTTCCTCCGTATATGAATGGAAAATGCCGGCAGGCAAAAAAATTCTTTTACATTCTAAAAAAATCGTGTATACAATCCACTGTGATTCAATAGAGCCTTTTTTTTCACCCGGGATATTCGCCCGTATTACAATCAGTGTTTTATTTGAGAATTTATTTAAAAGCAGTTTTTCAAAATTGTCCGTTTTTTCTCTTGCTTCAAGAAGAGGATATTTTTTCGGTTCCATAATTTTTATAACGGTAAATTTCCGGTTAATTACGATCCTTTAAAACTTAATTTTTTATATATTCCGTCATAAAGCCTTCTTTAAAATTGCACAACTGAACAAAATATCAATTTTGGAAGTTGTTCAATTTTGCCGTTTTGCAACGATAGTGAAAAAGCGCATACAATATTTCGATGCTTTCCGAAAGGCAAACTCGGCTGCGTTTTTCTACCAAGCTTTAGCCCATAATAGTACTAATGAGCTTCTGCTTTGTCAAGGGTATTTTTTTGCAATGCCGCTTATAATTTATAATTTTACAGGAAAATAAATTTTTAAAAAATTATATCGTTGCCTAGCGACGGACATCCAAATGCCGGAGACGCAATTATGAAAGCTGCATTATCGCAATCGAAGATAATCAGATTGAAATTACCGTATAACAACTTCTTTAAAAATACGGGCGGAGTACGGCAAACGGTTAAATACACAATTTAAGTATTTTTTTGAACTCCGCCCATTTTTCCTTTAGAATGCTGTCATTTTTTCTTCAATAGGCACTTCCTCCTTAATATTTTTTGCGGTGTTTGCAGTTTGAAATAACGGCTTAAACTCTACATGTTCTGCAATAACTTTTACTTTGCTATAGTTTTTTCCGTCCGTGCCGACCCAGCGGTCTTGTTTTATTCTACCGACGACTCGTACGCCTCTTCCCTTTGAACCGTTTTGATTACATAACTTCGCAAGATTAGACCATGTTTCAATATCGAAATATGAAGTTTCCTGCACAAACGAATCATCTTTTTTATAATTTCTGTTTGACGCAATCGAAAAGGTACACAAAGGTGTCCCGTTAGGCGTAGTTTTTAAAACCGGCTCTCGAACCATGTTCCCCTCAATAATCAACGAGTTTAGTGATTTCATTTAAAATACCTCCGATGTATTTAAGTAATTATTTATATACGAAGATTTTTCTTCATAAAAAGATTCGGCATGGTACCTCTACCGCCCCTTTCATTTATATTGTAAGAGAAAAAAAGCGATTTGTATACTTTATTTAGAAAAATAATGGTAAAGAATCTGTACAAACCATAAATTTTGAAGCGTCTTGCTGCGTTCGGATTTTTCATGTCAAATGACACAAATGCCGATAGACAAATACTATAATATACTATATAATACTTTGCGATATTCCCTCAGGATATTTAAGGACACAATATGAATAAACCTATAAAAACAGAAAGGCTTGCAATAATCGAATATAATCGACATACCCCGGCGCAGAGCGTCGGGGTATTAAACCCTCCGCGCGAATAAAACATTCTCAAACGATGTCTTTGCATATCGTTCATTGTGAGAAATACGCTTTATAATTGGAAATAATTTTTATGACAAATACAAAATATAAATACTTCGGCCCTATCGGTTTTTATAAACGGGCATTCAGTCTTGCCCTGCCGATAATGATTCAAATGTTTATTCAATCGTTGGTTTCGCTTATCGACAATTTTATGGTTGCGGGTTTAGGCGATTTAAAAATGAGCGGTGTTAATGTTGCAAATCAGCTCATCTTTGTATATATGACCGGCTTAAATGTTCTTTGCAGTGCAGGCGGAATATTTATGTCGCAGTACAACGGTACAAAAGATTCCAATGGAATGCAGCAATCCTATAGATTTAAGTACATATCTTGTATGATATTTTCCGCATTATTTTTAATTACTACAATTACAATTCCCGATTTACTGCTCGGTCTTTTGGTAAAAGGGAATTCTGCAAAACTTGAAATTACTGCCGAAGGAAAAAATTATATGCGTGTAATTATTTTTACATTCATTCCAATGGCTCTTTCATCAAGTATTTCATCATCCTTGCGTGAAACAGGCGATGTAAAAGTTCCTATGTATATTGCTATGATTTCCACGCTCGTTAATACAATCGGAAATTATATTTTAATTTACGGAAATCTGGGGGCTCCCCGTCTTGAGGTTGCGGGGGCGGCTTATGCAACGGTTATTGCAAGAACGGCAGAACTTTTAATGTTCTTTATTTATGTAAAAAAAATGAAACCGCTTTTTTATGTAAAACTGAAAAATATATTCAACATAAAAATTGCATTATTCAGCGAGATATTAAGAAAGTCGGCGCTTATTTTTATTGCCGATATGTCATGGGTAATGAGCGAAACCGTAGCTACCGCAGTTTATAATAGCCGCGGCGGAACGGAAGTCGTTTCGGGGATGTCGGCCGGCTGGACGATTGCGGAATTGTTCTTTTTGATTTTCCCCGCCGTAGGAACTTCGGTCGGCGTAATTGTCGGAGGAACACTGGGGCGTAATGCTTTGGAAGAAGCAAAACTGCAAGCCCGCTGGATGAAGACAGGTGCTGCCGTTACCGGATTTTTTGCAGGACTTTGCGAACTTGCCGCAATTTTTCTTATTCCGATTGTCTTCGGAAGACTGACCCCCGCGTCTCAAATCGTAACCCGAAGGCTCTTAATTTTCGTAGCACTTTATATGCCTGTCTGGACATACCAAAACGCCCAATATGCAGTAGCCCGCGCAGGCGGCGATGCGGTAATGAGTGCATGGGTAGATACAACGGTGAATATGCTTTTATTTATGCCGTGTATCATTTTGCTTTATCAATGCACCGATTGGGATTCCCCTATGATATACGGAGTTGCAAAACTTACAAGTATAATGAAAGCGGTATTTGCGGGTATACAATTAAAAAAAGAACGCTGGGTTAAAAATTTGACGGTGGATTTTAACGGAAAATAATTTGATTTTAAAAACGGTTTGCTTGTGATGCCATTATTTTTAACAGAAAAATAATGAAGCACCTTGATAACCGGCACAGGGTCAGTATAGGCTTGACACCTTATATAAATTAACATATACTCGTTCCTGCATCCGAATTGCGTTAGACGCACGCAGAAGGAGAGGATTATGGTCATTCGTATGAATATGTACCAGTCGCTCGGCTTTGCAATCGCTTGGTTGATTGCCGGACGATTAATTAAATCAAAGGTTGAGTTTTTTAGGCGGTATTGTATACCGGCACCGATTGTGGGCGGTTTTTTGTTTGCAATTATATCGCTTGTATGCCATATTACGCAAGTACTCGACTTTGAATTTGACACAACCTTGCAAACCTATTGGATGGTTATGTTTTTTACATCGGTAGGATATAATGCAGGGTTTTCGATTTTGAGGGACGGCGGAAAAAAAGTTTTTATCTTTTTGGGTGTTGCAGTAGGGCTTGCGGTTTTGCAAAATGTAACAGCCCAAGTGCTCGCTCGGCTTATAAACTTTAACCCGCTTTTGGCAGTAATGCTCGGTTCCACGTCCTTTACAGGCGGTTTCGGTACTGCTGCCTCTTTTGCTCCAATTGTTGATCCTGAAAACACGCTTGGAGCTTTATCGCTTGCAGTAGCGGTTCCAACATTCGGTTCCGTAATAAGTTCCGTATTGGGCGGTCCTATAGGGAACAAGTTAATCCGAAAATACGGATTAGCACCGGCTTCTACGAACGAAACCGTCCGTTTTGATGAGTCGGGAAATATCATCAAAACGACAAAGGTTATAAAAAAAGTTCACTCTGTAAAACCTAATTTTTTAAAACGCTTATTTTTCAATCCTTTAAAAGGAAAACATGAAGGAGAGCAAGAAATTGTTGCTGTGGAAGAAGAAATTATTCATAAGGCTTCTGCAAAAGGTCTTGTAGATAATTCCGCCACCAGCAGCGAAAAACATATCAGCAGTGAAAAACTTTTAGCTTCTTTTATGCTGCTAGTCCTTGCCAGCGGTTTTGGGATATTTGTAACGAATTATCTCAATTCTATGTCATCTCATCTTAAATTTCCTATTTACATAGGAGCTATGGTTTGTGCAGCGGTTATAAGAAACGCCGCTGACCTATCGAAAAAATTCGAAGTGAATATGGACGAAATTGATGCACTCGGAAATATTTCTTTGAATATGTTTTTGGCTATGGCTCTTGTTTCGTTAAAATTATGGCAGTTAGTAAGTTTGGCAGTTCCGCTTTTAATTATTATAAGCGGTCAAGTTATTGTCATGTATTTTTATGCCCGTTTTATTACGTTTAACGCAATGGGCAGAAATTATGACGCTGCAGTAATTACCGCAGGACATGTAGGTTTCGGTTTTGCCGCAACACCGAATGCAATGGCAAATATGGGTTCGGTATGTGAAAAATACGGCTATTCAAAAATAGCTTTTTTTGTTGTGCCGATTGTAGGTTCTCTTTTTATAGATTTCTTTAATATTATGATAATAGGAATAACAATAGGTTTAATAAAATAAATTAAGGCTGTTCAAGTCCGGTAAAAACTATTTTGAACAGCCGGTTTTTTGCATTGTGATAATCAAAAATTTTGATTATGTTGCAACGCTTTTTTAACCGGAAAAAGAGGTTTATTCGTGCGGAGAATTTAATACCCCGGCACTCTATGTCGGGGCTATTGATTTTATGCACTTTTTTCACTGATATTGTAAAATTGCAGAAAATAAGCAATGCATGATTTTTAAAAGAATCGCGGTTGGTATACCCCATTGACATTGCGGAAAAAAAAGTGTATATAAATACTATGTCAGTTGAAAGAAAAAATGATGCTGTTGACGGTGACGAAATAAGTTTACTTGATTTATTTGCAGTTTTGCTTAAATATAAAAAACTTATAATCATAAATACCCTTTTTGCAGCTGTTTTTGTAGTAATTTATTCGCTTATTTCTATAAAGTTACCTCCGGAAAAATCATTTATGCCCAATGTTTATACAGCCTCAGCATCGATGCTTATAAATGACGTTTCAAAACGGTCTAATTTAATTCCTTCCGGTTTAAGTGATCTTGCAGGAGTGGCAGGTGTGTCCGATACGTCAAGTTATGGAAACTTAGCCGTATATATGGCAAGTACAAATTCATTTTTGGACGCTATTGTAGATAGGTTTGATATTATTAAGAAATACGAGATAAAACAATCGCCGCGTACATCGAGTAGAAAAATAATAAAAAGTTCATTAAAAGTTAAACTTGACAAAAACAGCGGAGTATTTTCAATTTCGTTTACTAATATTGACCCTGTATTTGCTCAAGCCGTTGTACAATATACTGTAGAATATTACGAAAAACGATTTATAGAAATAGGCCTTGATAAACATAAGCCCGAATTAAAAAATCTTGCCGATCTTATAGAAACATCATTAAAGGGAATAAAGGATGCGGAAGATAAAGTTCAAAATTTGGAAAGAAATATTTCTTATGTAAACGCTAATAATTTGCCTGCAGTATCAAAAGAAATAGCGCATGCACGGCGGGAAGTAGCCGTTCAAGAACAAATTTATGCCAATACAAAAGCTCAATATGAACTTTTAAAAGTAAAGATGCAGTCGGAAAAACCTTTATTTCAAATATTGGAATTACCTGAAATTCCTGAACAAAAATCCGGTCCGTCAAGGGGCAAACTTTGCATTATTGTAACTTTTGCAGTTTTCTTTTTATCAATTTTTATGGCTTTTTTGTTAAATGCAATAAAGACTATAAAAAATGATCCTAATGCAATGAGTAAATTAAAGGGTAAGGCATATTAAAGCCGGTCAGCCTTGTGCGGAAAGCATGCGATGCTGTTCTATATAATTTTTTCTTCTTCAAGTTCTTTTAAAATAGCTGTGTCGAGCTTAATTGAAAGATTGCGTTCATGTGTAGGTAAGACCGTTCCTTTGGGGGCATTTTTTGCTCTGCGCAAATATTTTACCTGCGTAGTGTATAAATCGGCACTTCCGTTTTGCCTTGCTTTTGAATAAAACACAGCAAGATTTCCGGCTTTTAGTAAAACAGGCAAGGGAACGGTTTTTTTTGGTTTAGCTTTTATAAAAACATAACCTCCCGCATAATCCCTTGTATGAAGCCACAAATCCGCCCCTTTAACAAAATGCCGTAAAAGCTCGTCGTTTTCTGCAGCGGTACGGCCGACAAGAAGCGTCCAGCCCGAACATAAAAATTGCAAACCGGGAACGCTTTTTTTATCTTTTGCTTTTTGCTGCAAAGGAATTTTTTCACGTTGAAGCAGCTTTTGAATGATGTACGGATTCTCTTCTTCTTTAATCGTAAGGAGTTTTTGTTGCAGTGTTTTAATATCGTTTTTATATGACAGTATATCGCCGGTAACGGCATCAAGACCTGAAACCGCCTTTTTATATTTTTCGTAATACGCATTTGCATTTTCTTGAGGAGATTTGAGCGGGTCTAAATTTATACTTATTTTGAGGTTTCCTTTTGAGTAATCTTCCAGTTCTACAAACCGCATTCCTTTTTTTAGTACATGCAAGTTTGAAAAAAGTAAATCGCCGGTATTTTTAAGAGCTTCGGCATTTAGAAATTCGTTACGTTTTTGTTCCAGCTTTGCAATTGTGTTTTCCAATTTTTTAATTTTTGCCCCAAATATATTTTCGGCTTCGTCCAATAATGCTTCGCGGGAAATTTTGGGAGCATTATTTAAATACCATTGTTCTATTGCAGCATTAAAGGGTTGCCCAATATCATAACTGCGGATAGAATATTCGTTATGTCCCGTTTTTTTTTCAGGTAGAATAAATTTTCCGCCGGAGATTTCGCCGCGTCCGGGTCTTCTATAAAAAGCGTCAATGATATTGTCTTTTACATCGGTTAACACCATATTACCGGCACCGCTCCAAAGCCGAATATAAAGAAAATAATTTCCGCATCCGCCGGAAAGTGATAACTTTATAATTCTGTCTTCGTTAAGCTGTTCGGCTTTTTCAATTTTTGCACCCTTTATTCGCGAACGCAGCAATTCCATAAAGCGCATAGGTTTATCAAACTTAGGGATTTTACTTTGAGTTGAGTGCAGACGGCAGCCGCCCGCTTCAAGCGAAACAAAAAGCGTCATCGGGGAATCGCTGTAAAGGTAAAAAACAAGAGCGGTATAGGAAGGCTGAATTATCTTTTGAATAAATCTGCCTTCCAATTTTAATTCATCTAAAATGAGGTCTATTTCTTTAGTATTTAGAGACACTAAAACAATCCTTTCAATGCGTCTTTAATAGTGTTTTCAACATCTTTTGCCTTTTCGTTTACTGCATCATCAACCGCTTTTTGAGCCTTGTCTTTACCTTGATCAATTAACTGCTTTGCTTTTTCTTCAGCAATAGAGCGTATGCGCCGCTCGGCTTCAGCTTTTTTCTTTTCAAGAATTTGTTCATAATTTTTAAAATCATTCATAATTTTTTTTGCTTGATTTGCAATTGAAGTAAATTTTGCAAGTTCATCCTTGTAAATTTCTTTTTGTTCATCAAGCCATTTTTCAGCGATCTTAATAAGCTCCGCTTTTATTTTTTTAATTTGGCGTGCAAATTCTTTTTTTAACGCTGCGGCAATTTGGTCGTCTACATCTGTGGTAATATCAATATGCAATTTTTCACCTTTATTTATAGTAAGTGTTAATTTTGCGTTTATTGCTTTTATTTCAGCAAGAATATTTTGATAAATTTCGCATATAAAGGCAGGTTCAAAATTTGCTGCTTGTAACGAACTATTTATAATTCCCATATCTGCAGTAATTACCGTGTCGTGTTCTTTTGAAACTTTTACGCCTCCCGATGTTTTTAAAATTCCCGTAAGAGACGGAACAGCTTCAACCGGTTGGGGCAAATTAAGTTCAAGCCCTTCAAACGTAAACATCGTATCAACAAGCTCTTTTGTATATGAGCGTAAATCTATAATTCCCGAAGCGGTTTCTTTCATTTCGGCATGTGCTGCATTTAAATTGATTGTAAGCGGCAGTCCCAATTTGTCGGCATCATTTGTAACTGATTTTACAGTTCCGCCTATTGCAAATACGTCTTTCTCCGGATGATGTCCCGATAATGACACGTTTTTTATTACAAAAGATGGTAGAGAATGTTTTCCGAAAATAAAAGTTGTTCCTGCAAGCCGTCCCATCATTTTTGATTTTTGAGCAAGGCTCTGTTCTTTAGGTTCTTGTTTTTTTTGCGAGTTTTGCAGGTATTCCATACCTTGAGCAAAATAAGGATAATATGTACCGAGCGTATTAATGACAAAGGTGTTTATTAACTGAGCAACCAGTTTTTTCCCGGCATCTGCATTTACGGATTTTATTTTTGAGGCAACGTCTTTAATATGATTAAAATCGCTTTTAACTGCGTCGGCGGCATTTTTGCCCGAGTCTTCAATTGTTTTTATGTCAACTTGAACTTCCTTGAAGAGTTTTTCTGCAAGATCAAAATCAGCTTTACCTGTTTCGCTCACTTTAACAATTATGCTTATCAGTTCTTTCACCGGAATTCGGAAAGCTTTTTTCTCGCGTTCGAGAATTTTTTGAGGATCTACTTGATCTTGGACTGCTTTTAATCCGCTGGAAACCGAAACTTCCGATTTAATTTCGGCAAGCTCCTTATTGATAAGTGCGGTTACGGGGTTTGGTTTTGCATTCGGGTCTACCGGTTTTTGTTTTTTCGGCGGAAGTGCTCCGGAAGTTTTTCTCGCCGTGTTCCATGTAAAACCTTCAATTGCCATATTTTCTGCAACAAATTTTCCGCGGCTTAATTCCAAAAGGTTAAAATAAAAATCCATATTTTTAATTTCAAATAAATTCTGCATAGGAGCGTTTTTATATGCAACTTTGTATTCTTGTATTCTAAAACGGGTTTTAAGCAAATCGAAATCGACAAGGCTTACTTCGCATTTTGCACCGAAAGCCGCTTCCGATGCTCCTACAACAATTTTGCGCGCTAAAACATTTCTAAAAATATAGATAAAAAACAATACCGCAGCGACGCATAATACGGCACCGAGAAAAGCTAAAATATTAACTCTGCCTTTTTGCTTCCCGATTTCTTTTGCTATTATATTGATACGCTGTAATTGTTTTTTGTCTTTTATAAGCGACTTATCGAATTCAAAATATTCTTTGTTTTTTTCATCAATTTTTGATTTCTTAAAAAGTTTTTTTACCTTTTCAAGTTTTTTTGCTTCTTTGGCGGCTTTTTTTGCGTCCTTTGCAGATAAAATGGAACCGCTTTCTTTGTCTTCGGTTAAATTTATATTGTTTTCTTCCATAGTTTATATTGAGTCCTTTATATCTGAAATTTTGGTTATATGACGCAAAAGCAGAATTTTAGAAATTAAGCCTGTACCTTTCTTTATAGAAGAAAATGAAGGCTGAAGATATTTTCTATATTGAGCAATACTCAGTCTGATTACAAAATAGCAAGGAATATACAGGAGTGTCCCCCAAATTAATCCGCCTAGTACCATGGTGTTTGATAATTTAAAAAGTCCGATAAAAGGAGTGTTTTCGCACCAAATAAACACAGGGCGTAAAAATTCCAACTGAACAGCCCAAAAACCGATACGGTTAATGAGTATGTCCATTAGGGGCGTTATAAATCCGAGAAAAATAAAAGCAATAAAAAATGCCCCCTTATTTATCCGTATGAATATGGTAAAAAAGAAGAGAAACGTAAATGTTAAGTTATTTTTAGGCAAAATCGCCAAAAAAAGCCCTAGTGAAACAGCATGGGCAATATCACCCGGATGAGCGTTTGCATTGAGTGATTTTAAGAAAGATGTTACATATTTTATCATAAAAAACTGTTTTACCTCCGGTCATAAAGGAATATTGTATGAACGAAGTTACTTTTGAACTTAAGTTTATAGTATTGAAGTCTTTTTTACAATAGCTTTGGAATATACGTCCAAGTATTTTTCTGCCGCGATATGCCAGCCGAATTTTTGAGACATCGCTCTTTTACGCATTTTTATAATATGGTCTTTTTTATTATACCATGCATAAGCAGCCCACCCTACAGTATCGTAAATACTTTTGGGGCTAAGATGTTCCAAAACAAAGCCCGTTCCGCTTCCTTTTAATTCGTTATAATTTTCGATTGTATCTGCCAAACCGCCCGTTTTGCGTACAATGGGGAGCGTCCCATATAAAAGCGAATACATTTGGTTTAAGCCGCAAGGTTCATAACGGGACGGCATTAAAAAGAAATCGCTTCCGGCTTCTATGAGGTGCGCCAATTCTTCATTATGACCTATGTAAATACCGAGATTGGGTAATCGTTCCGAAAGAGAACAAAGTTCTTTTTCGCACCAAGCCTCACCCGCACCGAGAACAACCAGTTGCAGTTTTATATCGGTACATATTTTAAATACGGATCCGTACATCGGACCGAATAATTCCGAGATACCTTTTTGGTCTACCAGACGGCTGATGATTCCAAAGAGGGGAACCGTCGGGTCAATGTTTAAGCCCATTCTTTCTTGTAAAACAGCCTTGTTTTTTTCTTTTTCTTCAAGATGTTTTGAATCATATTTATACGGTATATACTCATCATTTGCAGGATCCCAAATTGCAGTATCAACGCCGTTTAAAATACCGGTTAGATCTTCTGCACGGTACCGTAAAATTCCGTCCATTCTAAAACTGAATTCGGGCTGCTTTATTTCTTCGGCATAAGTCGGCGAAACTGTTGTAATTTTATCCGCCGAGATTATTGCGGATTTTAAAAAGTTTATTCTGTCCCAATCTTCAAAACCGCTGGAATAAAATTCATTCCAGTCAAGCCCCGTATCGGGGAAGCTGTGTTTAGGATAAATACCCTGATAGCCTACATTATGAATGGTGAAGATGCTTGCCGTTTTTGAAAATTCGGTATCTTTTTCATGCAGTTTTAAAAGAGCGGGAACAAGCCCTGTTGCCCAATCGTGTGCATGAATAACATCCGGAATCCAGCCCTGTTTTTTGCACACCTGAATTGCAGTATGTGCTAAAATTGAAAACCGTTTGGGGTTATCGGAAAAATCCGGCTCGAAAGAAGTACCGTAGATGCCTTCTCTTCCGAAACTTTGTTCATGGTCAATAAAATATACCTTAACCTTTGTGTTCGGTAATACGGTTTCATAAATAGCGACCCAATGTTCAAATACGCCAAGATGCACTGCCATTGCTCCGGGAACAGCATGCAAGTCCTTTCTGTCTATTTTATAATAGCGGGGCATAACGATACGCACATCATGCCCCTTTTTTGACAAAGCCTGAGATAATGCAGTAACAACATCAGCCAATCCGCCTATTTTTGCAAAAGGAATAAGCTCGCTTGTAACCATAAGTATTTTCATCTGGACATCTCCTAATTATTATAATACCATAGTTCCGCAGAATTTGTAAAGCGGTATTGAACCATTGTGCAAATATAAAAGCATATAATATTCGGCTCAAACCTGTTCTATCGGATTGCCTTCCGTCCACTAATTACATTAAATCTCAGTCCAATGACAGTCTGTAAAAAACTTTGTTAGATTTTTTACAGATGCAAGTAAGCTTAAGGTAAACCGGTGAGCAAAGCTCACCTTCTAAAAACTGAGATTTTTAGAGGTCCCCTATTGAATATCATAGGAAAGCGATATTTTTTCGTAAATTTTACTTGTTGTTGACAACTTGTTGTCGATAACTTGTTGATATAAACTTGTTGACAGGGGGGGGTGTTGACAAAAAGAGAGAAAAAAGATATGGTAACGCACGTTTCGCGGCAGCGAGGCTGGGTTGAAAACGGCAGAAAATCATTGAAATGTAGCGAAAACTTTTGAGGATAGGGAGCTTTTTTATTCGTGCGGAGGGTTTAATACCCTGTTGCTGCGCAACGTACGCTCTGC
>CALINC010000084.1 GCA_938045195.1 uncultured Treponema sp. | reverse complement strand
AAAGTTTTCTACTTTCTGTTTTACCAAATGCTGCCCGGAGGGCAGTCCACATAACTTCCGCTTAACCTGCATTTGCTGCAAAGGCAATGTCAGGTTGAAGCGGGTGTTATACGCTATTCTCTATCCTCTCCAAACAAAATACGAACAAAATCTCTTCTTGAATACAAAATCCTTACAATTCTTATAACTTCATCTTCAATTCTATAAAATATTGAATAATTATTTGCAAGTACAAACTTATAATCTGTAGGAAATGAAACATATTTTTCCACAGGAATCCCTGCATTTGGAAAAACCGTCAAATTTTCATACGTTTCTATAATTTTGAAACAGTATTACGTGCAGCAATTGGATTTTGAAATTCATACTCTATATAATTTTTGATTTCAAGTAAATCTACTGCCGCTTGCGGAGCAATCTTTACCTCAAACATCAAAGTCCTACCATTTTTCTGACTTGAATTGTGTCCAGCCATCCATTTTCCAAAGCGGATTCTTCACCTTTCTTCAATTCAGAAAAAAAAGTTTTTGTAGCTGTCAATTTTTCATAATCTCTTATGGAAATCACCGCATAACAACCCCTGCCGTTTTTAGTAAGAAAAACCGGTGATTCATCGGCAACATCCCGCAGAACTTCATTATAATTACGTAAATCCGAAACCGGTTTTATAGCGATCATACTCACCTCTAATATTCGTAATATTTTACGAAATAAGTATCTTAAAATACTTATCAAATGTCAAGTACTTAACCACACATACTAATACAAAGGAATTTCGCCCTCATATCGTTCAGCTTTTTCCAGCAGAGGGCCTTTTACCCCCATCGTAAACGCAATATCACTGCTTCTTATCGAAAGAAGTTGCATTTTCGATTTTATTTTCAAGAAATTCATCATATTCTTTGATAAAACCAGCTGTCCTTCTTTTGAAATGTTTGTCCAACAATAATAACGACCTTTATATGCTATGAACTCACCATTTTCAGAAGAATAATTATCCAGCTGAGGAATATCGGTAAGAATATGTGCAAGTTTTGAAAGCTTTAAAAGCCCCTTTCTCGTTACGCAAAAACCGCCAGTGCTTTTGCTCCCTGTACATAAATATACTTTTCCTTCGGAACACATATCATATTCTTCGATTGCCTGCGGCGGAAGTTGAATACATCCATCATATTTTATAATTGATTTTCCAAATATAAATTTTCCGCCTTTATTCATCTGTGGCATTTTTTCATCTCCAAAAATACAGCTCAAACAGTGCCGAAGGCATCCGTATAACTTGCAGCTTATCCGCCGCCCGTTGGACGGCGCTGTGCGCCGGACGACAGGCGGAGCTCCGCCGCCCGTTGAACGGACGCGCAGCGTCCGTTCAACATTGTTTTAAACCGCAACGGGCTTGTCCCGTTGTCGGCTTTGAAAACAGTGTTATGTGATATTCCAATAAAAGGAATCTGAAATCTTATATTCACTTTTACAAAAAAATAATCTCTATTTTAAGTCTGGATTTGAAAGGATTTTTTTCTGTTCATTTTCTATAAAGTCATGTAGTTTTTCACATAAGCTATTCTTTAATGCATAATAGGACTTGGTAATCCCTAAAGGCAATGATATATCACTGGAATAAACTACTGTTGATTTGTTATTTTTTCGGATATATACATATATGCAAAATTTTTGTTTGATATAATCATAACTTGCAACCATGTATACCTTATCATCATCTTGAACGATAACTTCAATACATGGAGAATCACAATATTCTGTATATGATAACTGATTCGCCCATATTCCATCTCTTCTTGGTCGTTGCCATTTACCCCCACCAGTTTTCCATAATTTTTTCTTATTATCTTCAGAATACTCACAAGCATCCTCAATTAGTTGCCCAATATAGAAATCAGCCAAGTCCTCATTTTTTTTGATAGTTGGTGATATTAAAGAAAAATCTACTTCTTGATTAAAAAGATATTCTTCTTTTTTGATGCCATCAATTTCTATCGCTTGGATTGCTTTTTTTACAGGCTGTAATTCAATATCATTGTCAAATTCATTAAAAAAATTTGTCCATGTTGCAATCGATACTTCTGAATGTCTATCACATATCTCTTTCAGTTCTGATTCAAAATGGTAGTTTTCAGGAACAAGATAAACCATTCTTGCGTCGTAACCATCTGCAATATAATCTTTTAAAATTG
>CALINC010000083.1 GCA_938045195.1 uncultured Treponema sp. | reverse complement strand
TCATTCCGAAACGGCGGAATTCGACAGCCTCGAAATCTGAAGATTTCGAGGCTGTCGAATTTTAAAGAACAATTTTACCGGCAAGAATGTGATCGCATTTTGCACGTCGATGCCGACAGGTACGGGCGAAAGTAAAAACCGGCTTGAAAAACTTGCAAAGACCGGTAATTGGGTTGCAGGAGAACTATTCCCGAGCAGCTTTAACGAAGCGAGTGTAAAAGCATGGCTTAAAAAGATAGGACTTTAAGGCAAACGTCGCATTTTATAAGGAGTATTATCATGAAAAAAACGGTTTTATTATTGGCGGGATTTTTAGCATTGCTGCCCGCTATTGTTGGAAACGGTGCGTCGAAGGTATTTGCACAAGCGGTGCTTTCCGAAGCGAAAAAAGATGCAAAGATTTTGGTCGCATATTTTCCGCGTGCAGATGAAAATTACGGCGTAGGTTTTGTCGAAAAAGGCGCGGGCGAAGCTCGCCGCCCCAATTCCGGACTTGAGCGGATACGATATTATCTTTTTAGGCTATCCGAACTGGTGGGGAGATATGCCGATGGCAGTGTACACCTTTTTGGAAAGCGGTAATTTTGCAGGCAAAACGATTATTCCCTTTTGCACACATGCCGGAAGCGGCCTTTCAAATACGGTAAGAAGCATTGCTGCAAAGTGTCCGAAAGCAACTGTGCTGAACGGTTTTGCAATAAGAGGACAGACGGCTCAAAATTCGCAAACGGCAGCCAAACGTGAAACATTGAAATGGATTAACGGCATTAAACTGAAGTAAATTATCTGGAGTATACACATTACAACTACGGAGGAAAAACTATGATTAAAATGCGCAATATCTTTTTATTTTGCTTGGTGCTGTTTTTTGCCGTGTGCAGTTCCGAAAATCTCGCAGCACAGGCGGGCGGCACAAAGCAGAAGGAGGTTTCTACAATGAAGGTAAAAATTACGGTTGGAACACGGGTTATTTCGGCTGTGCTGTATGACAATGAGGCGGCAAAAAAAATTATGGGATATGATGCCGTTGACGCTTAACATGGAAAATTTATACGGCAGGGAAATGTGTTACCGTATGGGCACGGGAAGTCTGCCTACTGCTCAAGCAAAAAATACCGGATACCGCATCGGAGATATTTCCTATTGGCGCCGCGCGGCAGCCTTGTTATTTTATACAAGCAAAATAATAAGATGTTTGAACAGCAGCCTATCGGACACACGGATGATGATATTTCGTTTTTATCGGAATTAGGAACGACAAAAGTTACATTTGAACGCGCGGAGTAAAGCAGAATCTGTTGCTTTGACAAATACATTTTTTACTATTACGAACTCAAGCCTTTGACCAATTTTCTAACGGCAAACTTTCTATCTTTGAAAAATGTTTGGTATTATTCGTAACTAAAGTCATGTTCATATACAGTGCCGTAGCAGCAATCAGTAAGTCCATATCAGCAAGACATTCGCCTTTCTTTTCCTGTTTTGCTTTGAGACTTGTTTGTTCTTGAGTTTCTTATTTCGGATACGATTTCTTCTGCAGTTCGTTCGTCTCCCCAACAATCTCCTAAAGCAAGGAATTCATCGACTGCATTTTTTACAGCAGTATGAGGACTGTTTGCTTTTTCCTGCAATATTGTGATAACATGCTGGCTGATTGAGCGATTTGCTAATTTTGCGTTCACACGGAGCTAATTATATAAACGGGCATCCATATTGCGTACTTGAAGATTCGGCATACCGTCCATCCTGTCATCCAGTGTACCGATTTCCATGAAGTTTGCAAGCGTTTTACATTATATTTTACAACTTTCCGTGTCATTATCAATTATCAATCATTCTTGCCCTCTTGACTGAAACCGAACTTTAACCTATATAGTGGGCTGTAGCGATAGTGTATATCTCATCGCTGTTTTCAATTATTTTATCGGGATGTCTATATGAAAAACCCGGATGAAGCTATTAGACGAATTGCCGCATTAAAAGAAGATACGAGTGAATATGTTAGGAAATCGGTAGGAAATGCTCTAAGGGATATTAGTAAAAAATTTCCGGAGTTAATTAAAGCTGAACTCAATAACCGGAAATTAGAAAATAAAGAAATAAAGCAAGTGTATAAGTTGACGAGTAAACTTATTAGCTGGCAAATTAGAAGTTGCCGGTTTGGTAAATTTTTATTTCCCGCTCGTTTGGACTAATAAATAATGAATTGATGAATAGTTAATATTTAAAGGAGATTGCTGAAGATGATAATAAAAAATGAAATTCCTATACTTGAATATGACAATTTTTCTATAGAGGTAATTAAACCAAATCATGGTTGCGAAGAGTTGAAACTTCCGGAAAAGTGTGTGTTTGCTTTCTTAGGAGACTGCGTAGATGAATTCGCAATGAATAGCAATGCAATAATTGCCGAAGAATTTGAAAATTGCTGTAGAATTACAAATATATATGTGGTTGAGTATAAAGGGCAAAGAATATGTCTTGTTCGTCCTAATATTGGTGCACCTGCGTCCGTTCAGCTTTTGGACATGCTGATTGCTTGTGGTTGTAAGAAAATAATTGCAACAGGTTCTTGTGGTGTTCTGAGGGATATAAAAGAAAATGCATTCCTTATTCCTACAAAAGCATTGAGAGATGAGGGAACATCATTCCATTATTTACCACCATCCCGATATATTGAAATCGATCAGAAAATGATTTGCGAAATTAAGGGTGTTTTTGAAAAATTAGACATACCATTTGAAGAGTGCATAACTTGGACAACAGATGGTTTTTTTAGGGAAACACGGGAAATGGTTCAGTATAGATTAAGCGAAGGCTGTTCTGCTGTCGAAATGGAATGTGCTGCACTTGCTGCGTGCGCACAAAAAAGAAGAGCATCATTTGGTCAATTCTTTTTTACTGCGGATTCGCTTGCAAATGTTACTGAACATGATGAAAGGAATTGGGGAATTTCGTCGCACTCTAGAGCATTACACCTTGCTTTGGATTTAATATGCAATATATAACCCCCCCCCCTTTTTATCGAGATGATAATTGAAGGGAAAATTGTAATTTTATCTATGTAAAGACCACGACAAATCCCAGTTTATCTAACTAAAACAACTAAATACAAGCTATACCATAGTATTTCACAAAACAGTAAATCAAAATCGGTTTACTGTTTTTTTATTCGTACAAGGGGAATCTTACATGCCGCGTCGGAGCTATTGATTTTTTATGCTTTTTTGCTATTAAACCTGGTGTTGAGCATTTATTCGGCGTATAACGCAGCAGATGTCCGCATACAAAAGTGCCCGCTATGCGTTTCCGATATACAGCCTTGCAAAACTTTTATTGTACACACTTAAATTTATTTGTTATAATATAAACAAGATATAAAAGTTACATTTAAACGGGCGGAATAGATTAAACCTATTCTGAAACGGAAACTGCCGAACAAGTCTATTATTTGGAAGAAAGGAAGAGATGGCACTTCCGGTTCATGGACAATGAGTGGAGCCGCTACGTACAAAAAGCGCAGCGGTATTTGGGTGCGGGTGAATGAAAGTGTACCGCAGGGCGTATTATAACCGCCGGAAATTATCGATTATTAAATTACATTGAAGAGAAGTCACGCGTATCAAAATGAGCGCGGTGTCGGTCAGGCGGTAAGCAAAACGGATGTTCTTATTTCCGCCGTAAAGCATATGCTAGAACGCTATCCGGTCGATGCGGAATGGGTGTATTCCACCGGCTTTCAAAACGGAGGATAGGCATCGGCCGCTTTGACAAGGGACTACCCGCAGTATTTTGCAGCGATTCCAGCCATGGTCTGGATGATCGGTTTGGATAACCTGAACGGCGGGTATTAAACTCTCCGCACCAAGACATACCTAATATAAAATTGATAGGCTGAATGAATAAGTTTTTTAATTACCGTATCGGTAAAGTTAGAATTTAATTTATCCAAATCGGAAGTACCTATAATAATGATGGTATAAACTTCTGAAAATAGAAGAAAACTATCAATAGGTTTGGTAGCGGCAAGTTTGTTCATCACAAATTGAGCATTTTCTTCTATTTTTTCATTTCGGTTGTTAAGTAGTCCGTATTTTTCTTGCAGAATATTGTAATCATCTTGGGTGAGGCATCTCTATACATTGCGGTTTGAAATGGTATCAAATAAATATTTTTCCATAGCTTTCATAGGAATCCCTTTAGGGTGTTTTTTTGATAATTCCGAGAACTGTTGTAATGACTCATCTTTTCTTCTCATTATTAGTCAAATTATAAATTCATCTTTACTTTTAAAAAAATTATAGAATGTTCCCGTACCGATTCCGACAGAAGCGGCAATATCGGCAACCTTTAATTTTTTATATCCGGGAACCTCTAAAAACTTCAGTTTTTCGCGGTTCCCTATAAACTCTACTAATCAGGGGTATAGTCTTTCCATTTGCCATTTTCAAGAATTTCCAATTTTCCCCACTGCGGTTCACCAATATCACGCCCTTTTACTCTTATCGGTAAAAAAGCATCGTGCTGACAATCAGGTAGCGGATCATCAAAATCTATCCAATCTTTTTCATCTATAAGCTCATTCCAATCCTCGTAGACATCTTCAAGCGTTTTATACCAATAGTCAAATGAGCATTGAACCGCATCTTTTTGGCAATACATAAACAGACAAACTCCGTCTTTTTTCGTCTGATACAGCATAATTTTATATATATAATCTTTCTTATTTGTTTTAACCGGTTCTTTTAAATATGCATATCTTCTCATTTATGTTTCTCTCCACCTGTTTCACTTATGATTTTTATATGCTTCAACGGCAACTAAAAGCATAGAATCCGTTTCGGGTAAGTAATTCGGATTATGATATAAGTTAGCTTCCTCATAACCGGACTTCGGCAAAATACTTACTGCCAGACTATCTAAAATATCCATTTCATCATACCTTACAGTATCCATATCAATTCGGAAGTAGAAATAACCAAGAAATTCATACGGCTTTGAAATGGGATACTCATGCCATTCATATATCCAATAAAGATGTGCAAAATTTATTACCGATTCAGGGTTCGTGCAATGTGTGTATAAATAATTGCATACGGCATCATATACTTTAACCCAACCATATTCCTTTATAATTTTTTTAGCATAATCCTCCAATTTATATTGGTCATCTTCGGATAGTTCTTCATCCCAAGATCTGTTATAAAGAAATTCTATCCCCTTATTTAATTCATGATTAAGCAAATACCGTACTTCATCGGTCTTTCCCTTTAGTCTGTCAACATGACTCATAACTATGTTCTCTCTTAAAAGCTCTTCATTGATATATTGCTTAAATTCAAGCGAAATATTTTCACCGAAAGCTTCCCACATAAGGCTATTATCTGAAATGCTTTCAAGAATAGTAACATCAACAACATTTCTCACTTCCTCATCTCCGCTTTTCCAGAGATGCTGAATAAGTCTACAATATTTATTAAAAATTTCGCTTTGAGCATTAACCTCAAATTCGGCTTTCATAGGATCATTTATGGCCTCACTTGCGAAAACATGAGGTAAAATATTTCCAAAATCCGTCAAGTGTTCTTTATAATATGCTTCACAGTTTTGAAATATAGCGACTATATACTCCGCCATCTCCTGTTTGTTCATACTTCTACCTCATTTTAGCAAGTATATAAGATAAAGTCAATGAATTAAAGTACAACAATATTCCTTGACACTGTTAGAGATTAGTGCTATAAGTATCACAATGAATAAATTATATATAATATTCATTGCAAAAGGAAAAAATACGGGTATTGAAAACGCTAGCCTGCCCGATGAAAGTTATTTAACGGTAAAAGAATAAAATGGAGTTAGTATGATAAAAATTATAAAAATAGAAAACAAAGACGAAAAAGCAAAAATTGTCGAAGAAGTTTTGACTGATTTACCGGAATGGTTCGGCTTGCCTGAAAGCACAAAAGAGTATATCAATGATTCAAAAGAATTGGATTTATGGGCAGCAAAAGAAAATGATGAAATTATCGGGTTTATAACATTAACCGAATCAAGCCCAGATTGTGCTGATGTGCATTGCATGGGAGTAAAAAAAATACATCACAATAAGGGAATCGGCACATTATTATTTAAAGAGCTGAAAAAATTTGCTTCAACTAAATATGATTATATACAGGTAAAAACGGTAGATGAAGGTCATTATAAAGAATATGACCAAACAATAGCCTTTTATAAAAAACAAGGATTTAAAAAATTAGAAGTTTTTCCCACACTCTGGGATGAATGGAATCCTTGCTTGGTAATGATCCAAAAATTATAAAAATGCAACTGTCTGATAGTTGCATTTTTATAAAAAAAACAATATAATAAGATATGAGCAAGGATGAAAAACTTATAAAAAGGTTAAAATCCAAACCAAAGGATTTTACATATACTGAGCTTAAAAAATTGTTAAAGGCATTGGGCTACGCAGAAACACAGAGCGGAAGAACATCAGGTTCGAGAGTTGCATTTATTAATTCGTCTGACGGACATATTATCCGCCTTCATAAGCCTCATCCAAATAATGAATTAAAACAATACCAAATTGAACAGATTATTGCCGAATTAGAGTTAAGGGGGATACTATGAAAGACTTTTTAGAATATAAAGATTATTTAGGATCGGTACATTTTAATGCTGATGATGAAATATTTTATGGAAAAATAGAATGTATTGATGATTTAATATCATTTGAAGGCAATACCGTAAATGAGTTAAAAACAGCCTTTATTGAAGCAGTTGAGGATTATATTGAACTATGCAAAGAGGCAGGAAAACCGGCTGAAAAATCGTATAAAGGAAGTTTTAATATAAGAATTTCTCCTGCAATCCACAAAAAAGCTAAAAGACAAGCTATTATGCAAGGAATATCATTAAACCAGTTTATTCAGCAGGCAGTTGAACAGGCAGTAACATACAATACTCGGCAAATTTAATTTATTATAGATAAAGTCGATTATTGATAATTTAAAAAGGAGCTTCACCGCGTGTATAGAACCGATAACGAAACAAAAAATGCCCTACTTATTTTTACCGATATATTTTCAGGGCCGGCCTCAAACTCTCATATAAGCCGTTCCACATTACAGGAAAAAAGTGCGGAAGCCCTAAAAGAAATAGAAGAAAAAGAACTGAAAAGCCTCGTTGAAACTATCTTTTTAAAGCCCCTATCCTCCCTCCGCTTTAGAATAGCAAAAGAAAACCCTGCGACTTTTGTAGGTTCGGGGCAGCTTGAAAAAATTGCTCAAGCTATCGAAGAAGAAGGCGCCGATCTTGTTGTGTTTAACAGTGCGGTAAGCCCCCGCATTCAGCGAAACCTTGAAGCAGCCCTTAACACCTGCGTTATAGACCGCTCCGAGGTTATTATCCAAATATTTGCGGACAGGGCTCAAACAAGGGAGGCCGTCTTGCAGTCTGAACTTGCCCGTTTAGAATATTCTATGCCCCGCCTTACCCGAAGATGGACGAGCCTTGCCCAGCAAAGAGGCGGAGCAAAAGGAACGAGGGGAGCTTCCAGAGGTGCCGGAGAAAAAAAGCTGGAACTTGACAGAAGGCGCTTAAAAACCGAAATTGCCAAGCTCAAAAAAGAGGTTGAGCGGGTAAGACTTCAACGGAGTGAGCAACGTAAAACCCGCTTAAACGGGGATAAAAAAATAGGAGCCATCGTAGGCTACACAAATGCCGGAAAATCCTCCCTTTTAAAAAAACTTTCGGGAGCGGAAGTATTTACCGAAGATAAGCTTTTTGCAACCCTTGATGCCGAAACCAGAAAAGTTTTTTTACAAACTGGCGACAAAAACATTCAAATTCTATTGACCGACACCGTAGGATTTGTAAGCAATCTGCCTCACCAGCTGATTGATGCTTTCCGCTCGACCTTGGAAGAAGCGGCCCTTGCAGATTTTTTAATCATAGTCTGCGATGCAGCCCATCCTGCAATGCCGGAATGCCTTGAAGTAACAAAAAAGGTCTTAAACGAGCTTTCTTGTAGTGATAAACCTTCTATAATTGCCATAAACAAAATGGATGAAGTATTTGATGAGGCTCAACTACTAAGCTTAAAAGAGCGTTACTCCGACGCCGTCGAAATTTCGGTTAAGACGGGACAGGGGCTTGAATGTTTAAAAGAAAAAATTACCGATATAATTATTTTTGATAAATAACAAGATATTCTTTAAATACACTTGACAGACTATTCGTTTTATTGATATAATCCTTACTGTATTTAGGGGATATAGCTCAATTGGTAGAGCGCTTGCATGGCATGCAAGAGGTCAGGGGTTCAATTCCCCTTATCTCCAATATTAAAAGTTGGTACATTCCTAACTTATTGATTTAATAAGGCGGCTAATTAGTGGATTCAGCAACTGAAATAGATCTTGATGAACTTCTCAAAGATGTAGTAGCACCTTCCGGCGGCAGTGCTTCGCAATCGTCGCCGCCGCCAAGAGGATTTGATTTTAATGTAAATCAGGTTAATCCATTTTCCGATATAAAAACCGGAGGGTTAAGCAAGGAAACTATGTTTTCAATGGCTCCTGAAGCGAGGGGAGAAAAGAGAAGAGATCCGAGTGAACCTGATCTTACCTTAACTCATTTTGAAAAAGTTGAAAAGTTTTTTGCCGATACCCCCCATAAATTATTTGATACCGCGGAATTCTATAAGACAGTTTTAAAAGGTGAAGGAGAAAGTGCCCAACGACTCCATGCTTCCCTTACCAAATTTTTAACAGCAACTGACCCTAAAGATAGAGGCGTATTCAGACAACAAGTTGAATCTGCTTATTGGAATCTTGTTTCAGATATGGTTATGAAAATAGCCGCAGGAAAATCTTCAAAAGAAAAACAATATGCAGTAAGATTCGGGCTCGTTCTTCCTACTCTTTTAACCACAGAGCAAAAAGATATGTTTGCAAAGGTTCTAGATGAAAATACCTATTGCGAAGCTGTCTACTATTTAGACGAGTGGTTTAGAGAAATAGGAATAGGTAAAATTAACCCCTCTGCAACCGATGAAGTGAAAGTCTCAAAACGGGATGATAATTCACGATTTAACCAACTTTTAGAAAAAGCCAAGGGAAAACTACAGACAGCCGACAATTTATTGAGAGCAAAGTCTGAAGAAATCAGCCGATTTGAAGACTCCATAAAACAGCAAATTGACAGCATGTTCTCTCATGATATGCTGGCTAATTTTTCTAATGTAAAATCACCTTATACAGAATCACAAAAACAGCAAATCACGCAAATAAACGAAAGGCTGAAAAAACTGCTCAATTTTGACAAAGAATTACAAAGCTGTATTTCCGATTATAAAGAAGCCGATTCGGATGTACGCAGCTTGAGAGAAAAAGCTGATGCTTCAGGCGGAGTTACAACAAATATATCTGGAGCTGAGGGAGAATTCGATACTGTTAAGCAGATGGCTAAAATGAGTTGCGGAAGAAAAGGAAATCATTTTCCTATTCTTTCAAGAGAATATTTTAGAACATCCACTAGAGATATTGGAACTAGAGAAAATGTTTTGAGAGAATTAAAGTGGATTGAAAGCATAGATTCTCAGGCATTTTGCAGACAATATAAAACACAGCTTAATAGAATTCCTCCTTTTGTTATTTTGGTGCCTTCTTATGGTGACATAGGTTTTTGTTGGGAACCTTTTGATAGGTATAATAGGGTTACAAGTCGAGGTCGTATTGTTATTCCGATGTATCCGAAAAGCTTAAAAGTAGCGCTGCTTATGGCGGTAGCGGATTTACGCTGGCAAGTTGCAAAAGAAAAAGCGTCGTATTATTGGATGGAAGAAGGGCTTACCGGTCAATATTATCAATACATCGACCGGCAAAAATTAAAAGGCGATCTCAAACAATTTTTTATCGAAGATTACATCTTGTGGATGACGAAAGAATCGACCG
>CALINC010000082.1 GCA_938045195.1 uncultured Treponema sp. | reverse complement strand
TTGTTTTAAACCGCAAACCGGCTCGTCCGGTTTGTCGGCTTTGAAAACGGTGTTATACGATTGTTCTATCCCACAATTCAATTTACCGCATAATGCTTTGCATACTGAGAAAGTACTTCATTCATCATGGTCTGATATTTTGTATTATTTTTCTTTGCTTCTGCTTTGAAAAAATTAATACAATCAGAATCTATTGAAATTGTTATTTTTTCTTTTGTTGTTTTTTTTATAAGCTCTGCTGGTGAAGGAAGAAAATCCGCCACTAATACGGCAGAATCCAATGCTTCCATTACTGCTTTTTCGGGGTTACTGTAAATGCTCTTCATAGAGTTTCTTTCCTTGACGCCAATAGCCTGCGCCGAAAATCCTAATATTTTGACCGCGTATTGTAAAACGCACTGTCAAAATTCCTTCGTCTGTTTTTCCAATGCAAAAATAACGTTTTTCTGAACCGGAATGTTTTACATCTTCTAAAATCATACGGTTTGCATCAAAAAAAGTATCCTGCGCTTTTTCAAAAGAAACCTGATGCTTCCGTATGTTTTCAGCGTTTTTATTTTCATCCCATTCAAATGTCATATACATCTATATTATACATACTATTTTATGTATTTGTCAACACAAAATATTTCATAAAAGCGGTGAGTATGTGATGTGAACAAGCTTTTTAAGCTTGAATCTTAAAGTTCAATTTATTTTTTCAGCAACTAAAACTTGCTAAAAAAGATTTTTCTGTTTTTAATCGGCATATGCAACCACAGCGGATTCAAAATTTCCATTATCATCAAAATAAATATATAATTCCCACATAGCAAGAAAACCATCAGATTTTAACCAATAAGAGATTTCTGTATCTTTAATTCGTCCTTCAAGTTCTGGTGTTCCAAGCAAATCAAATATTTCAGCTCTTTTCGGTTTATCTTCATTTAATTTTTTAATAAGCGAATCGGTCATATAAAATCGATTTTTTTCTCTCATCCATTGTTTTTTGTTAAATGGAATTTGTTTTTGTGAACATGAAACAAATATTATACAAAATAATATAAATATAATCGTAATTTTTCTCATTTGTTATCCCATTACAGTACCTCAGAGGGGCTCCACATAACAATCGGTTGTACCGCACGCGGCTTGTCCGCGTGTCGGCTTTGAAACTTTGTTATACGTTCACAATACAGATGGATTCTCTGTTCCACCTAACAATTTCCTATAATACATTATTGCCTGTTATTTTATGTCTGAAATCTTAAGTCATATAAATTAATGTTGGATAATCTATACATATTGTTAGAATAAAAACAAAACATAAAAAAATAAAAAAAATTATATCAATTAAAAAATATTTATATTTTTTATCTTTAAATCTCAAAATAATACTTACAATTAAGAACACAAATATTAATAATATATAAATTGAGACAAAAAAAAGCTCAACTGTAATCCATTTGCTATCAGTATACGAATTGGAAGTTATGATTAATCGATGAATAATTGAAATTATAAAACTAATAAATCCGGGCAAACAACATACAATAAATAATATTATATCTTTTTTTAAATTCTTAAAAGTTATCTTATTCATTCAATCCCTTAATTTAATCTTTATATACCTCGCACTCCGCCTTTTTTATTTTATTATACGCTTCTTTTTCCGCACATACATTTCCGACGTGGTTATCCTGATCCGGAAAATATAAAAACAAACACGCATCGTCAATCCAACATTCGCTTAACCTGCATTTGCGGCTTGTCCGCAAT
>CALINC010000081.1 GCA_938045195.1 uncultured Treponema sp. | reverse complement strand
ACCTGCAATATGGACGCACTTA
This sequence comes from uncultured Treponema sp., assembly GCA_938045195.1. Lineage (GTDB taxonomy): Bacteria > Spirochaetota > Spirochaetia > Treponematales > Treponemataceae > Treponema_B. The sequence goes on along the minus strand of CALINC010000081.1, from coordinate 1,890 downwards.
TACGCCGTTTGCGGGTTGGAAAAAAGTGCGGCATAGTATCCAATAACCTCAAGCGAAAATGCTTTGTTATGCGGCCGTTTTTCAAAGTTGATAAAGCCGTCAAGCCATCGGTAAAAATCGTTTATATTTTCTATAAGCGTTTGAGATGGTGCAGCGGTATATATTGTATTCATAAGGATTGTCGCTCGTTTTGCAGAGGCGTCAGGTTTGTTCATGATAGTTGTAGTTGAAAACGCTCATTGAACGGACGTTTTTCAATTTTTTAACGGTACATAGCCATTATTATCGATGATTCTTTGACCTTCAGGAGAAAGAATCCAATCTATCAGCTTTTTTACATTTGCATTTTTGTTATCCTTTCTGTAAATAGCAAAAAAATGTGAAGATAGAGGATATCTGCCATTTGGTATATTTTCTTTTGTTGGTGCAATCCCATTTAAAGAAATCATTTTTACATTTGCATTTTGTGTTATTCCTTCTACATAATAACGAAATGAGTAACCGATAGGACTTCCAAAGAAAATGCCTAAAGGATTTAATCGTATCTTTTCTCCATTCATAAATTTTAAGAATGCGGTTTGACTGCCGCTTCCTTCTTTTCTTTGCCATGCTGCAATTAAAGTATTTGTTCCTCCAACTTTTTTCCAATTTTTAATTTTACCGGAATATATTCCTTTTATTTGTTCAATTGATAAATCATTGACAGGATTCGTTATATTCTCAATAAATACAAATGCTTCTAAGCCAATTGGAACAAACTCTAATTCTATATTATTTTGTTTTGCATACAATAGTTGCCCTTCTGAAGGTGAGGCGCAAAAAATTATATCTGCAACGCCATCAACAACGGCTTTGTAAGCGCCTCTCGTGTTTCGCATTTGAACTTTGCTTTCTTTGGTGAACTTTTCACCATCGAAACAAACTGATTTTTCAGGATAAGTTGCAGATGCAATCGCAGAAAAGACCGGATATAGCGCACTTGCTCCATCAAGTACAGGAATGGTGTCATCTATTTGAAAATGTGATTTTACATAATTTGTTTTTGAGTTCTTGTCAAATGGAAGATAATCCTTTAAATCAATTGAAAGAGTTGAGATTTCGTTACTCCCAGCTACAACAGCTATCATACCTGAATTTCTATGTAAAATATTAAATTGTATTCCTGAATATAAGAGACTTATCATTCCTAATAGAGAAATCATAATAAAAAGGATAACAGTAATTTTCTTCATGCTACTTTCCATAAACAGAAATTGAATAAATGATATAAAACAAAAATCCCCCAATAATCACAATCCATGCTGCAATAATTATTGCACAAATTATAATTTCTTTTTTTATGGCTTTTCTTTTTTCAATATTTTTTTTATTTGTCCTGCAAAATTGTATTATAGCACTTATCAGCCAAATTAATGCTACAATCGGAAGACCAAAAATTAAAATTAAAAATTCCATTTATTTTCTCTATGCTCCTGTGTTACCGTGTGTGTATCCGCCTACTATTTTTTGATTGTCTTGAATCGCTCTGTTTGATAATTAAGTTTGATAATAGTGTACGGTATAGCTCTTCTGTTTGCTTATTAAAACAAACATGATAGACGGTCATTTCCGCTTTGGTTTCCGTTAAGTAAGTATAAACGGTAGAAAGAGCGATTGCCGCCGCCTCTTTCATGGGATAACCGTATACCCCTGCGCTGATACAGGGGAATGCAATTGTTTTGCAGTGGAAGTCTGAGGCGAGGATGAGTGAATTGCGGTAGCAGCTTGCCAACAGCTCCCGTTCCCCGTGCTTGCCGTCTTGGTATATCGGCCCGGGCGTATGGATAACGTATTCAGCAGGGAGCTTATATCCGCGTGTAATTTTTGCCTGTCCTGTTTTACACCCTTTGA
>CALINC010000080.1 GCA_938045195.1 uncultured Treponema sp. | reverse complement strand
GGTTTTTATGGAAGTTTTTGTACGCGCTTTTGGTTACCAAAAACGTTACGGACGGGTCGATGTACGCAACGGTGATTGTTTCGCTGTTGGCAGGTTATTCGGTTGTATATTTCTGCGCTTTGTGGGCGTCGCACGTGCTTGGGTTCAGGCTTGAATCGAATCTGCGCAAAACAGCAATCAACCATTTGATGAATGCATCGTTTGCTTTTTTTGATATGAACCCGTCGGGAAAAATCCGCAAGCTCATTGACGACAATGCACAAGAGACGCACATGCTTGTTGCGCATTTAATTCCCGATAATATTTCCGCATTGTTTACACCGATTTTTATGTTTATCATTGTATTTGCAGTTGATGTAAAACTCGGTCTTTTGCTGCTTGCCGTTGCGCTTATCGGCGGTGCGCAGATGATGTTTATGATGGGCAATAAAGATTTTATGCGGAAGTATCAAGCGGCGTTGGAACGGATGAATGCGGAGGCGGTCGAATATGTCCGCGGTATGCAGATTGTAAAAATCTTTAGAAGCACGGTTGAATCTTTTAAAGCGTTTTACGAAGCAATTACCGGCTATTCCGATTTAGCATATAAGTACACACTCAGCTGCCGTACGCCGTATGTGATGTTTCAAGTGCTGTTTAACCTGTTTGCGGTATTCACCATTCCTGCTGCTATTTATTTTATGAACAAGGGGGCGGACGCTAACCTCATCATTGCAAAGCTTGTCTTTTTTGTCTGTATCGCCGGTGTGCTTTTTTCGGCATTTATGCGCGTGATGTATGTCGGCATGTATAACTTTCAGGCAAAAAGCGTTGTAGATAAACTCGAAACTCTTTTTGCAGACATGGAAAAGGATAACCTTGAACACGGTACGGAAGAAACTTTTGAGAACTTCGGGATCGAATTTAAAAACGTATCGTTCGGTTACACGGAAGAAAAGATTTTAAATGATGTCAGTTTTACCTTGGAACCGAATAAAACATACGCACTGGTCGGCTCATCAGGCGGAGGAAAAAGTACAATAGCAAAATTGATCTCTGGTTTTTATAAAATAAATTCAGGTGAAATTTTAATCGGCGGAAAAAATATTTCGTCATATTCACGGAATGCGCTGATGCGCAGTATCGCCTTTGTGTTTCAAACCTCGAAGCTCTTTAAAACAAGTATTTTTGAAAACGTCAAAATGGGGAATAAAAATGCAAGCGATGAAGAGGTGATGAATGCGCTTCGGCTTGCCCGCTGCGAAGATATTTTAGCAAAATTCCCCGAACGTGAAAAAACAGTTATCGGTTCAAAGGGTGTACACTTATCCGGCGGAGAAATTCAGCGTGTTGCGATTGCCCGCGCGATTTTGAAAAATGCGGATATCATTATTCTGGACGAGGCGTCCGCCGCTGCCGACCCTGAAAATGAATACGAAATTCAGCAGGCGTTTTCCAATTTGATGAAAAACAAAACGGTTATCATGATTGCGCATCGGTTAAGCTCGATTAAAAATGTCGATGAAATTTTGGTTGTCGAAGACGGAAATATCGCCGAACGCGGCAGCGATGCGGAGCTGATGCAGAAGGGCGGAAAATACAGCCGATTGCAGAAGTTGTATTCGCAAGCAAATGAGTGGAGAGTTTAGCCTTTTGAGAATAGGCGGAGCAGATGCTAGGAACTTAGCCGAAATAAAGCGGAGACGTATTGTTATACGTTGAGCATTTATTTCGGCGTAGTGACAACGCAGATGCCCGTATTCTCAAAAGAGTTGGAAGGAAAGAGATTAAGAGTTAGAATATGGCGGGAAAAACAAAAACGGATATTCGATCTTCGGCGGCGGAGTATTTGACTTTTTATAAGGAGGCATGTTGAAGTTTGCGGCGAAAATAGTGCAGCTCTCTTCAATTTCGAGTTTTGTGTAAACACAAAACTCCCATCATTTTTAAGGAGGTCGTTATGGCGACAGAAAAAAACAATAAGTTAACCGGTAAGGATTTGGTTACGGTCGGTATTTACACGGCACTGTATTTTGTTGTCGGAATGGGAGCCGGATTTTTGGGTTTTTTTCCGATATTTATTCCGCTTTTAACGGTTATCGTTCCCGTACTGGGAGGTATTCCGTTTATGCTCTTTGTGTCCAAAGTAAAGAAGTTCGGCATGATAACATTACTTTCCGCAATTAACGGAATTTGTATGTTTGCAGCCGGTATGGGACCATACGTTGCGGGAACGGGAATTGTCTTCGGGCTTTTAGCCGATTTCCTCATAAAATCGGGCGAATACAAAAATGCTAAAAAAACGCTTCTTGGGTATGCTCTCTTTAGCTTGTGGCTTTTCGGTAATTACATACCTTTTTATATCGGGCGGGAAGCACAATTTGCCATGCTGATTTCAGGTTATGGCGAAGAATATGCTCATGCTTTGGAAACACTTATGCCGCTTGCCTTTGCACCGGTTATGTTTATCGCTCCCTTTGTTGCAGGTCTTATCGGAGGGTTTTTAGGAAAAGCGGTATGCAAAAAGCATTTTGAACGCTCAGGGATTCTGTAATGACTGGTTCAACCTATACCCGCAGAAAGTCCCTCACCGACCCTCGTACCAAATTGCTGATTGTTTTTTTAACCAGCGTCTTTGTATTCGGCGGAGCAGGGGGGTCCGCTCCCTTTATGCAAGCGGTACGGCACATACTTACGGCATTGCCGCTTCTTCTTTTGCTGTTGGAAGGGCATAGGCGGCATGTGCTGTTTGCTTCCTGCGGGTATGCTCTTTTTTACCTTTTGCAGATTACGGTATTCGGTCTTACAAAGGGCTTTTTTAATTCCGTCCTGCTTTTTTCCATCGGGTTCTTTGTGCGTATTTTGCCGAATGTGATGGCGGCGCGCTATTTGGTTGCAAGTACTAAGGTAAGTGAATTGGTTGCCGGTTTGGAGCGGATGCATTTAGGCAGGAATGTGATAGTGCCTATAACGGTTATGGTTCGGTTTTTTCCGGTTATATTTGAAGAAACGAGCGCCGTTTCCGATGCGATGAAAATGCGCGGTATCCGTCTGGGCGGGAAAAAAAGTACCAAGATGCTTGAGTACCGTATGATTCCGATTATTACCTGCTCGGTTAAAACGGGAGAGGAGCTGTCGGCTGCCGCCCTTGCCCGCGGATTAGGAAGCCCTGTTAAACGAACCAATATGTGCAGTATTGGCTTTCGGACGGCGGATTATCTTGTGTTCTGCATTGCTGCCGGAACATTCGTTTGTTTTGCGATGAGTTTTATGCGGTATTGACGGCGGGAGTGTTAAAATGATTGCATTACATAATGTGTCTTTTTCGTATGAAAAGGAGCAGGAATATACTTTAAAAGAAATCAATGTAACGGCAGCACAAGGGGAATGTCTCTTACTTACCGGAGAATCGGGCTGTGGCAAAACAACATTTATCCGCCTTTTAAATGGGCTTATTCCTCACTACTACGAGGGGCAGCTTGAAGGCAATGTTATGATAAACGGAAAAGAAGTGCGCACGATGGAACTGTATGAAATAGCAGCTCTTACCGGTTCAGTGTTTCAAAATCCCAAAAGCCAATTTTTTACCTCCGATGTCTATTCCGAGCTGAACTTTATTTGCGAAAACATAGGGCTTGAACGGACGGAAATTGAGCGGCGGGTGGCGAAAGCGGTAAAAACATTTTCGATTGAGAATTTGCTGGAGCGTTCCGTTACGGCTCTTTCAGGCGGACAAAAACAGCGTATTGCCTGTGCCGCTTGCATTGCAGCCTCTCCTTCCGTGTTTGTCTTTGATGAACCTTCTTCAAACTTGGATGCTGCCGGCATTGCCCTTTTGCGCGAAAACATCAAAACCTTAAAAGCGCAAGGAAAAACAATTGTTATTGCCGAACACCGTCTGTATTACTTAAAAGATATTGCCGACAGAGTTTTGCATTTTTGTAACGGACACATTGTTGAGGATATGCAAGCGTCTTTCTTTTTTTCTTTGCCCTACAGCGAATTGCAAAAGCGAGGCTTACGCTGTACATCATTTGAACAAATACAAAAAGAAGCCGAAGCGAAGTTTTGCGGCAATGCGGAAGCAAAGACCGCTCTTGCTGACTGTGAATCACCTGCATTGCCTTGCGAATATCCCGCCGGTGAAAAAGGTAAAATAGTATGCCGCAATTTTTTCTATACATACAAAGACTTTTCAAAAAAAAGACGCGCCTGTTTACAGATAGAAACCTTAACCATTCCGCAGCAGGGCATTACCGCCCTCATCGGAGAAAACGGAGCCGGTAAGACGACCTTTGCAAAATGCTTGTGCGGAATTTATAAAAATAAGGGGCGTATCACGATTGACGGAAAACAGCAAAATTATAAAAAGCGGCTTTCTTCCTGTTTTATGGTTATGCAGGATGTAAACCATCAATTATTTACCGAAAGCGTGTCAGAGGAAATTCTTTTAAGTATGGAACGCGAAGACACCGAGCGGCTAAATACGGTTTTATCTCAATTCGATTTATTGCCTTTTGCAGACCGTCATCCCGTTTCTCTTTCAGGTGGGCAAAAACAGCGTACTGCGGTTGCTTCCGCCGTCGTTTCAGACAGAACCGTTTTGATTTTTGACGAGCCGACCAGCGGTTTGGATTTTTTGCACATGCAGGCAACCGCAACAGAACTGAAACGCCTTGCCGCCCGCGGCTGCACGGTTTTGGTTGTAACCCACGATGTTGAGTTTATTATGTCCTGCTGCACTTTTATTGTAGAAATGCAAAACGGGATAATCGCAGATAGCTACCTGCTTTCCAGTAATGTGCAAAAACTGATAGACCGGTTCTGCAGCACGTAATGAGAAGAGAAGCTATCGTAAATTGTTATTGTCATAGAGATTGGACTTTAAGCGGTGATATAAAAATAGAATTTTATGACGATAGGGTGCAGATTTTTTCTCCCGGCAGCTTGCCTGACGGATTGACATTGGAAAACATAAAAATGGGTATGGTTGCAAAAAGAAATAAAATTATCGTGGATACTCTGGATAAAGCTGATGTTATTGAAAATTATGCTTCGGGAGTGCGCAGAATCTTTGAAGATTATGCACATTACAAAAAACAGCCCGACTATTACATTTCCGATAACGGGGTGATCGTTACCTTGTTTAATCGAAATTATGACGGTCAAAGTGGCGGTCAAAATGATGTTCAAAATGATGTTCAAAAATTGAGTGCAGAACAAAGAAAAGAA
>CALINC010000079.1 GCA_938045195.1 uncultured Treponema sp. | reverse complement strand
ATAACAGATGATTGAGAATATAAACTTATAAAAATAGTTCTTTGAGGCGGCAAAAATAATGAAGCACCCTTCATATTGAGTTTTGGGGAGCATAATAGTATAATAATCATGATAAATGTTCCCCAATGGAGAAATAGATAATGTCAACAAACTATAATGAAATACAGGAATTCCTTAAGGCTCGTGCCGATCTTCATGCCAGATTAAATTTACTGCCGTATGACGGTACGCCTGAAATTAAAGAACGCGGCGATGGAAAATATTTCAGAAGGCGGCCGCATTCGTGGTGTTCCGGTAACGATTGGTGGTTCATCTTATGTTCCGGCTTTACCGAATGAAGCAGATGTTAAAGATAGAATTCAAAAGATTACCGAGGAGAATGATGATGCAATTAATATTGCTATCAAATTATGTCTTTATTGTATGAAGACGCAGATATTTCTTGATGGTAATAAGAGAGCCTCTGTTATTTTTGCAAATCATTATTGGATTTCTCATGGCGGCGGTTTTATTGTAATTCCGGAAAAGGAAGTTTCTGAGTTTAAGAAGCTATTAGTAAAGTATTACGAAGGAGAAGACATATCCAATATTGCCAGCTTTATGAAAGAACGCTGCTGGAAAACAATTTGATTAATGTGACAGGAGATAAAAAAATTGCAAAATATATTTTGGCTATTCCCTATTATTTTTATGTTTCATGAGATGGAAGAAATAATAGGATTTGGAATATGGCAGAAAAATGGTTTGTGATGATACCGCAAAAGGATATTTGGCTATAGACGATTTTCTGAAAGCATTGGAAAAATAAAAGGGAGTAAAACCTTAGTACATTTGACTTGATAAACAGAATGAAATATGATACAGTTTTATTCAAATCAATTTTAATAAAATTAGTTTGAACAAAACTATTGATGAGGCTGTAAATATGTTCATTGGAAGAGAAAAAGAATTATCGTATCTAAATGAATTTTATCAAAAACCCGGACTAGGAATGACTGTTATATACGGGCGCAGACGTATTGGCAAATCTACCCTTATTTCGGAATTTGTGAAAGATAAAAAGGTAATTTTTTATACAGCAACTAAAGTGGGCAAAGAAAGAAATCTGGAGTTATTCTCAAAACAGGTAACGGATGTATTTTTAGCAGGCATTCAAGACATAAACTTTCGTACAATTGAGGCTGTGTTTGACTTTATTGCACAAAATATGTCAGATGAAAAAATGCTGCTGGTAATAGATGAATTACCGTATTGGGCTGAAAAAGATGAAGCGCTGCTTTCAGTATTGCAAAAGTATATCGATACCGTTTGGCAGGATAAAAACTTAAAAATTATACTGTGCGGATCTGCATTAAGCTTCATGGAAAACAAGGTACTGAGTGAAAAAAGTCCGTTATTTGGAAGACGGGATTCTCAAATAAAATTAGAAGCATTTGACTATTTGGATGCAGCTCAATTCGTACCGAAGTATTCTTATGAGGATAAAGCAATCTGCTACGGAATTACCGGCGGAGTAGCAAAGTATCTGTCAATGATTGATCCTAAGAAAAATCTTGATGAAAATATTGTACGATTATTCTTTCGAACAGACGGATATTTATATGATGAGACAAGAAATCTTCTGACACAGGAATTTTCAGACATAACAGTGGTTAATAATATAATTGAGCAGATTGCATCAGGAAAAAATACCATCAATGTTATCGCTAACAAAGTAAATGAAAAAGAGCCGACCATTCTCTATTCTATTGAAAAATTAATAAGTGTCGGGTTGGTAGAAAAGAAAAAATGTATCACAGAGGAAAAGAATAAGAAAAAGACACAATACGTTTTAAAAGACCACATGTTTAAGTTTTGGTATGCCTTTATCCCGAAGGCTGCCAGTGTAATAGAAATGGGACAGGGAGAACTGTATTATAAAAAGGCAGTAAAACCGGTTTTACATTCTTTTATGGGAACAGTATTTGAAGATATGTGCAGATATTATACATTGCGACAAGGTATTTTGGGAAAATTTAATTGTTTTATTACAGCGGTTGGTACATGGTGGGGAACGGAAACCGTTTTGAATAGCAATGGAGAGAAAGTCGTACAATCTGCGGATATCGATGTGGTTGCATTGTCAGAAATAGAAAAAAAGGCGGTCATAGGAGAATGTAAATTTAAGAATGAAAAGATAGATAAGGGAATATATGAAACTTTGGTACGGCGGGCAAATGTGATATCATCAACATACGACATAGTAACATATATTTTGTTTTCGTTGTCAGGTTATACAAAATGGTTTGATACTTTACAAGACGAAAAAGTGATATTACTATCGCTTGACGAGATGTATGAGCAGTAATAAAAGTAAGATAAACATTGCTTCATTAGGAAACTTAACAGGTCGCGATTTCATATATGACAGATAACTATATTACGTTTAGACTCTATGTGCCGATCGGTATAATGACTCTCTTAATCGTTATGTTGTTTTTTCACAGGTGTAAAAATTATAGACAGTGACGATGGGTATGATAATGATTACTGAATGGATAGAAAGAATAAAGCGAAAACACAATTGTAAAGCACATTTTGGGAATGATAGTTTTCAAATGAATGACTGTATCGTAGCTCCAGTCCACCTGATTCCGGAGGAGATTTATGATAATCAAGAGTTTGATTTCTATGTTAAAACAAAATATGATGTTTACCTGCTCCGTATTATAAATAATGAATCTAAGTGCG
>CALINC010000078.1 GCA_938045195.1 uncultured Treponema sp. | reverse complement strand
CTTCAAGATACATATAGTTTAAGGCGATGGTTATTTCTTCACCTTCATATTTACAGGGAATTTCTTCGTTTGCCGTTCCAAGTTCATTTTCATTTGACGTGATGGAGAGCGTGCCGGCAGAAATTTTTAAGAATATCCGTTTTGATTTTTGTTCTACAAGTAAGGCAACTCTTTTTAAAGCCTGTAAGAAATCATCACATTGGGCTTCAAAATGATGTTCTTGAGATTCGGGAATAACTCGTTCATAGTTCGGGAATTGACCGTCTATTAGAACTGAGGAGAAGTTATAAGCATTGAAGCGGAAGAATATATTTTTTTCGCTTATTCCGATAGAAATCATACCTTCTTCCGAAGATCGACGTTGCACAATAGAAAGAATTTTAGGAGGAATAATGCTTCCTTTGAAGTCAGGTAAAGCAATTCCGAAATCATGTTGAATAAATGCCAATCTTCTGCCATCGGTAGCTGCAAAAATCAGATTATTTTCTTTCTTTTCCATGTAGACACCGTTCATAAAGTAACGAGTTTCATCATCGGAAACAGCGAAAATCGTTTGAGTTATCATTTCTTTAAATTCTTTTGCGGGAACTTCAAAGAACTGAGTATTTGAAGAATCGGTAAAGGGAGGAAAGTCGTTATCTGATATAGTTTTAAGAGAGAATTTCGCTTTTTTGCTGATGGAACGGATAATGAGTTTTTGATCTTTTTGCTCCGCTTCTATTTCGCCTGAAGGCATTGAAGCGATAATGCTGGTAAATTTATCACAGAATACGGTTGTTGCACCTTCTTCGGCAACATCGACGGGAATTTTTGTTTCAAAGGCTACTTTTATGTCCGTTGCACGGATTGTTAAACTTCCTTCTTTTGCTATGAGCAGGACATTTGATAGTATGGATATTGCCGTTTTGTTTGAAATGATTTCTTGAGCAATAGCCATTTCTTTCAGTAAAACTTCTTTAGTAAATGTAAATTTCATGATTTCTCCTAAAAAGAGGTTATCTTTATTATAATATAAATTTAGTAATAGTAATAGTAGGCGCTGTGAATTTCTTGATATTTAGGTTAAGGCATTGGTTAGCCGTTAGTTAGCGCTTGAATAATGATGTTTGAATTGTTCACAATTTGTATCGTTATGCACAGCTGAAAAAGATGTACACAGTAGAATAGGTCTTATAAACAAGTTTTACATCGATTATGCAGAGGTTATGAACAGAGGAGTTATTGATGTGAGAAATAGAGAAGTGTAATATGCAGAGATGAATTGCGACGTATAGAAAAATATAAATTGATGACTAATAGTATTATTTGTAAAAATAGCTGTAACTATTCAAAACCTTTTCTCAAAAATTGATTTCCGTGACATTTAAATGTGATGGATTGACTTCTAAAAATGCTTATAATATAATTCTATATGGAGGAATGAAAAAATGGGATCTGCTGGAGCTGGTCAATTTGGTAATTATAAAAGTGATGGGTTGGGAGTTGCCAATAATAAAAATCAGAATTTTCAAGATAAAATAATAATTCTTGAAGATGTAGCGACTTCAAGTTATTATATTAACCATAATTCTGTTCCTAATCCAGGTAAGCTTATTACAATAACTTTTTCGAATAAGAGAATAGCGGCACAACTAACCTCGATGAATGAAATAATCGGAAATCTTCCAGTACAATATAACTATTTGCTAAAAGAAATTCAACAAGGGAAAAATATAACAGGGAACATTGAATCTTCCGGTACTACACCAATCCCTTATATAACAATAAAGCTACAATAAAAGGAGTTGCTATGCCGCATAGAAAATTCCTTGTAATTGGTGAAGTCTTTGTTGATTTTCATTTAGATAAAAAACAGGGAAATGAAAACTTAGTAAGACTGGGCGGTATTTTTCATGCATTAAGAGCATTGTCGGCGTTGGAAATGAATTTTTCGTTTGCTTATTATGCACCTACTTATCTTAAAGACGATATAAATAGATTTGGTAAGGATATATTAGGAGCTAACGAAATTTATTCTTTGGGAATTATCGATAGTGCCCCCAACATATTTCTTATTGATCATTCGGATGAAAGTGAACAACAGATATATACGAATATACTTTGTCAACAAGCTATCTATAAAGATGATTTATTAATTACAAGTATTCTTAATTCTTGTTCACCGACAGATATATTGATATTTCCCGGCCGATTTAAAGTTGATAGCTTTTTAAGCCAAATAGATAGAAACAAATATAAAATTCATATTGATTTAAATTATGATAGTAGCGATGTTTCTATTTTAAATAATATTCAGACGATATTTCTTTCCACCTCTACAGATTCTTATAAAGAATTATTCCAATGTGATAACAATAAAAAACTCATAAATACTTTTTCAAAGTATTCTATTGAACAACTAATTGTCAAAGAAAATAGAGGTGGTTCATGGGGATATGATTTCAATAAAAAATGTAAATATGAGGCATCTGCACAGGTATGTGATCATTCCACTATTTCTGTTGGTGTTGGAGATATTTTTAATGTTGCATATCTTTTTAAATCATTTGATGATAATGCTAGTAATCTTGCATTTGCTGCTTGGGTAGCTGCCGAATATGCACAAGTTTTTGATTTTGATGAATTTAAACAAAATGTAATGCTTATAAAAAGCAAAAAAGGAGATTTTGCCGCACTGCATGGAGTAAGGGTTCCATGGTTCATAAGAACTCAATATCCAATTTATATGGCAGCACCTGATTTCAATTATGTAAATAGAACTTTGCTTGATAATCTTATAGTTGCATTAGAATATCACCACTTTATTCCTCGCCTGCCAATTAGAGAAAATGGGCAGATATCAAGTTCCTCTGCTGAAAAAGATAAAGAAGAAGTATATTTTAAAGATTTAAACTTGCTAGATGCTTGTAAATTTATGATTGCAAGCCTATTAACAAACGATCAAGGAACTTTAGTTGAAATAGGATATTATAAAAAGGCTGAAAAACCCATAATACTGTTTGATCCCTATAATATTGCATCTAATATGTTTCTCGATAAATCCTGTGACTACTATTGTCATACAATAAATGATGTTATAAATGCAGTTTTTTTTATAATAAATAGGATGATTCACAATGGATAATAAATTTGATGCATTACTTTTAGCCTCTGGAGGTATGGACTCAACTGTGTTAGCTTATAAATTAGCAAATGAACATAAAAATATTGTTGTGTTATTTATTGACTATGAGCAACATTGTAAAGAAACAGAATATAAAACTCTTTTGGAAGTTGTTCCCTTGGTATTTAAAGATAATATTAGAATAATAAAAGTAGGTGATGTATATAGAGAATCGAAATCAAGAATGATTATTGAAGCAAATCTTTGGAAAGATACTGTTGTTGCTGAAGATTTGTACTTACCTTATAGGAATATATTATTCATTGCGTTAGCGTCAGCATACGCACAGTCCATGGGGATAAAAGATGTCTATACAGCTTTTATTAATAGTAATCATGCAAAAGAAATAGATTGCTCTATGGAGTTTTTTACTAAATTGGAAAATTTATTATATGAATATGGCTCAATAAGAATAAATATGCCTTTTAGAGAGCTCACAAAAACAGATGTTGCAAGGTTAGGTTTGAAGTTAAAAGCTCCAATAGAAAAGACTTATTCATGCCAGGTAAATTCCATAATACCGTGTGGAGCATGTCCTAATTGTATCGATCGATTAGTAGCTATGAATAATATCTTAAATATAAAAAGTCATGAATGAAACTGTTTGGGTAAGCAATATTATTAAGCTCAAAGAAGCAATAAAAAAAATACCAATTAAAACTGGTAGTTGTGTAAAACGTGAACCGTATAATAATATGGCTGCTACATTATCAGATGCAATACTGCAGGCTGGAATGAATTATAAAACAGTTGTTATGCCTAGAATTTCTAATATTCTATATAATTACTCTGATTTTATTTCTACTTGCGATTTTATAATTTTATTTCAAACTATTCCAATTGAACAGATTATACAGTGGAAAAATAAAAAAAAACAAAAGACGTTATGTGATTTGGCCTGGTTTCTTTATAACGAAGGGGTAAATACTGAAAAAGATTTTGGACTATGGATAAAGTTATCAGATAATGAAAATAAATTATTAGATATTGAAGGTATCGGGTATAAAACTATTGATTATTTAAAACTTTTATCAGGAATGGAATCTATTCCAATTGATAGGCATTTATTTAAATTTCTAAAAAATTCTGAAATACCTATAAATACATATTATGAAGCACGTGATATTTTTAAATTTGTAGCAAAAGAATTAAACATAGAAGAGAGCGTACTAGATAAAATGATTTGGGATTATATGTCTTCAGATAATAAACAATTAAAATTATTTTAAATTCCTTATAAAATAATATAGATTTAAGCCTTATGTTTTTCTTCTTTTTCTTAAACATAGTTAAAGAATATCGCTTTTATGTACGTAGTGTTCTTTAGAACATAAATGGTATATTTTCAGTTGTAATCAATTGCTGTAATAAACTTATCGTAATTATTCAGTATCTTTGCATGCGGTATGAAAGCGTTGCTTGGTACGCTGCATATAGCGACACGGAAATCAATTTTTGAGAAATGATATTGCAATCTGATCATTTCTATGATGTTTTTAGAAATAATGATACACCTTTTTAATATTTTTCGGTGGTTTCGGCTTTAAAATCTATGAACAGGATAGAAATTGATTTCCGTGATATAGCGATTAATTGTGTTGAAAAAGCTGAAAATAGTCATTTTTCGGTATATATGCTGAATACTTATAACTCATCAATAATTTTCACCTTTTGTTCCTTGTTTGCTGCATAGCACCGTTCGGCTGTTTCTTCAGGCAATTTTCTTTTCGGTTAGACTTAACGTGAGGTCATATACCTGATATACAGAAGTACTTATTTCGACTATACTAGTTAGCTATGGAGAAGGTGTTTAAGACGGATGGACAGCTGTTTTCTTATAAAGAGCACGTGTTGATTATTGCGGAGATTGGAACAGGGCATAACGGCAGCTTGCAGAAGGCGAAAGAATTGGTAGCGGCTGCTAAAGAAAGCGGAGCCGATGCGGTTAAATTTCAGATTGTGTATGCTGATGAAATTTTGCATCCCGATACCGGTTTTGTGAATTTACCGACCGGAAGGATTCCCCTCTATGAACGCTTTAGAGAGTTGGAGTGCAGTATTGATTTTTACGGTGACTTGGCACAGTATGCACATAAGCTTGGAATGCTTTTTTCAGCTTCGGCATTCGGACTTCGTTCCGCCGATGAATTGCGGCAGCTTAATCCGGCTTTTATAAAAATTGCGTCGCCGGAACTCAATCATTTTCCGCTGCTTGAACGCGTTGCTTCATTCGGACTGCCGGTTATTCTTTCGACGGGTGTCTCTCGGCTTGGCGATATTGAACGTGCCATAAGCTGTTTGGAAAGCAACGGGCTACCTGCCAATATGCGGGCATTGCTTCATTGCGTAACAGCCTATCCTGCGCCGGAAACGGATTATAATACAGCTGTGTTGCAATCCTTGTCGATGTTGTTTAACAGTCCTGTCGGTATTAGCGATCATTCTCTTGATCCTGCTGCCGTTCCGATAGCAGGATTATTGAGCGGTGCCTGTATTCTTGAAAAGCATATTTGTCTTTCCCGCAGCGATGCCGGTCTTGATGATCCTGTCGCATTGGAACCCGCACAGTTTTTGCAAATGTCAAAAATAGTAAGGGAATTAACGGGTAAATCCGATGAAGATATTTTTAAGGCAGCACAAGCTTACGGCTATTCTAAAGATTTTCTACAGCGCATTATCGGTGACGGTGAAAAAAAACTTGCTGCTGCGGAAAAAGAGAATTACGGTAAAACGAATCGTTCGCTGCATTATATAAAAGATTTACAGAAAGGCGCCGTGCTAAAAAACAGCGATATTGCCGTTTTACGAACCGAAAAGAATTTAACCGCCGGAGAGTCTCCTGAGTATTTACATTACTTTATCGGATCGGTTTTGCAGAAAGATGTTACCGGAGGTTCCGGCGCCGTGTTTG
>CALINC010000077.1 GCA_938045195.1 uncultured Treponema sp. | reverse complement strand
ACTGAAAAAACTTTTTTCGCAAATTGATATTTGCTGCAAAAAGTTTTTATGGGAGTTAAAAATGAAAAAGGTTCTTTCTACAAAATTTATTATTGGGGCGGCACTTGATACACTGCTTGTAAGTGTCGGGAGTGTTATCGCAGCTGTGTCTTTGCAATTCTTTTTAATACCCGGAACAATTGCACCCGGAGGTGTAAGCGGTTTATCGGTAGCGATAGAAAAACTTACAGGCATTCAAGTTTATATTATAAACCTTATCATCAATATTCCCCTTTTTATTTTGGGAGCAAAATTGCTGGGAAAAAAATCTGCAATACTTACCTTATATTCCATTCTTGTCCTTTCGGGGACATTAGCGGTTCTTCCGCAGCATATTGTATTTACTGAAGATTTATTCTTAGCGGCAATCTTCGGCGGAATTTTATTGGGGCTCGGATTAGGTATAGTTTTTAAAGCCGGAGGAACAACAGGCGGCACAGACCTTGCCGGTGCAATAGTTCACGACAAATGGCCGGGATTAAGTATTGCAAAAGGAATGGCAATTGCCGATTTTGTAATTGTTGCGTTTGCAGGTATCGTCGATAGAAATGTCAACACGTCATTATACTCTCTTATTGCATTATTTTTCTGTACAAAAATTGCAGATATGGTTTTAGACGGATTTAGTTACTTTAAAGGTTTTTTCATCGTCAGTTCCAAACCGGAAGAAGTCGGAATGGCTCTTATGCAGCAACTCGAACGCGGCGTTACTATTTTAAAAGGTTCGGGAATGTATTCAAAGCAAGACCGTCCCGTACTTTTATGCGTTGTGAGCAGAGCGCAATTTGTGAGAGCAAAAGATATTATTACGGAGATAGATAATAATGCGTTTATAATGGTTTGCGATATGCGGGAAGTATTCGGACTTGGATTTAAAAAACAATAAAAAATTTAAATGAATATAATTCTATTTTCAGAAAAAGAAAACACAACATTTTTTAAAAATGATAAACGGTATCTGCATATAAAAAAAATTTTAAAACTTTCTGAAGGCGAATCGTTTAGAGCAGGTATCATCAACGGAAAAATAGGAGAAGCCGTAATAACCGAGTTCTCTCCGGAAAAATTAGTGTTTGCATTTAAACCGCAAAGCGAATCGGAAGCATTGCCGAAAATAAAACTTATTCTCGGCTTCCCCCGTCCTATTCAGTTAAAACGAATATTGCGAGATGCCGCAAGTTTAGGGTTTTGCAAATTGTTTTTAACCGGAACGGAATTAGGCGAAAAGTCATATTTAAAATCCAATCTAGCGGCAGCTGCCGAAATTGAAACCTATCTTTTAGACGGAATTAGTCAAGCCGGTCAAACCTTATTACCGATGTTTTCTCTTTATAATTCCATAAAAGACGTTTTACAAAATATAAATTCCGAAGCACCGCTTTTAAAAAGCAAAAAAATTTTACTTGACATTTCAGACAATGCGGAATTTTTAAGCACACTAAAAATAGATACCGATGAAGAAATAATTGTTGCAATAGGAAGCGAACGCGGTTGGACAAATAATGAAAGAAAATTATTTCAGGATGCCGAATTTAAATCTTATTCTATGGGAAAAAGAATTTTAAGAACAGAAACGGCTGTATGCGCTGCGCTTTCAATTATTTCTGCGAATTTAAATATGCGGTAACCCATTGGTATTTATTAGTATGATATGGTGAAAATAAAATTATGACAAAAAAAGAATGGTCGGCATTTTGTAAATTTAAGTCGGAATATAAAACTGAATGTATTAGGATGCTTACTTACTTAGGTTTTGAATATAAAAATCCTAAAACCGAAAATATAACTTCAGTTTCAACTTGCACAATAAAAAATAATTTTTCACAATTACAATTAGCTGCAGCAACAAATAACGGCACACCTGAATATTCCGTAGAAACTCCTGTAGTATATAATCATGCATGGGATGAAGTCGAAGAATCCGATACAATAAAATTAATTCTTGTAGGGGATAATCCGGGAAAAAATGAGCAACTTCATAAAAATCAAAAATATCTTGTCGGACAGGCGGGTAAAATTGCAGAAAGCTTTTTTAAAACAAATAAAGAATTTAAAATAGATTTTAGAAAGAATGTAATTATTTTAAACAAAACTCCAATTCATTCTGCAAAAACAAAAGAACTTGCATTTATTTTAAAAAATTCAAATAATAAAAATATAAAAGAATTTTTTGAACATTCGCAAATTTTTACAGCGCAAAAAACACTTGAACTTCAACAAAAATTAAATTGTCCTATATGGCTGATCGGTTACGGTGAACTGAGAGAAAAAGGGATTTTTTCAGTATATGCGGATGAATTAAAGCACTTTTACACTTCAAAACAAAAACGGGAGCTTTATGTATTTCAGCATTTTTCAATGAACCGCTTTATTATCGATTTAAAAACCAATAGCAAGCCTAATCTTTCCCTCGAAGAAAATATAAAAACTTTAGGAATTATGCACCGGAAAGAAATTCTTAAATTTTAAAATCAACAACCCCGACGCAAAGCATCGGGGTACAACGCTCAATGCTTTGCATTGTATGTTCTATAAGGTGGGTGTATTCGGCTTTAATACCCTTTGTTACTACGCAGAGCGTAGACGAGGAACGGCGGGTATTAAACCCTCCGCGAGAATAAATAAAATAATGTAATTAAGAATTTAAATCTTCAGTATCGAATTCAGTTAAAATAGAATAATCATATCCTTGTTCTGCTAAAAACTTTTGGCGTTTTTCTGCAAACTCTTCTTCGACACTTTGACGAGTTACTATCGAATAAAAATTGGAATCATATTCTTTAGGGCGAAGAATTCTTCCAAGCCGTTGAGCTTCCTCCTGTCTGCTTCCAAAAACGCCCGACACTTGAATGGCAACAGAGGCATCGGGTAAATCTATTGCAAAGTTTGCAACTTTAGAAACAACCAGAACTTTTATTTCACCGGTTCTAAAAGCATTGTACAACGATTCGCGCTCTGCATTCGTATTTTTTCCGGTGATAAGAGGGGCATGTATCTCAGCTGAAATTTTTTCAAGCTGCGATAAATACTGACCAATAACCAGTGTTTGCTCCCCTGCATGTTTTGCTAAAAGTTTTTTTACAATATGTAACTTTGCAGGGTTCTCGCTCGCAATCCGATGCTTCTCTCTAATTGAACCGACTGCATATTCAATTTCTTTTTCAGGCGCAATATTTACACGAATCTCAGTGCAGTATGCTTTTGCAATCCAGCCTTTTTGTTCAAGGTCTTTCCATGGAACATCAAAGCGTTTAGGTCCAACCAAACTAAACACATCTCCTTCGCAGCCGTCTTCACGTACTAAAGTTGCGGTAAGTCCTAATCGGCGGATGACTTGCAGCTCCGCAGTAATTCTAAAAACAGGGGCAGGGAGCAAATGGACTTCATCATAAATAATTAACCCCCAAGAGCGTTCACGGAAAATTTTAAAATGAGGAAACGCAGCATTTGTATCATGGCGCCAAGTAAGCACTTGATATGTCGCAATGGTAATCGGCTTAATAAATTTTGATTCTCCCGTATATAAACCTATATCCTCTTCGCATATATTTGTTTTATCTAAGAGCTCCCGTTTCCATTGATACACGGCAGCAACATTCGGTGTAAGAATCAGCGTATTCGTTTTTAACATCGACATCACAAGCATACCCACAATTGTTTTTCCGGAACCGCAAGGTAGTACGATTGTTCCAAAACCGGTACCGGCAGATTTATCACCGACAAATGCGGAAGCTGCGTCTTTTTGATAATCCCGTATTTCAAATTCTTTTGAAGAAGAAGTTTTTTCTTTTAATGCAATATTATAAGCTTCACCGTCGCACAGAGGAACTTCATCCTTAACCGGCCAGCCTTGTTTAAGCAAAGCCTGTTTAACCGTACCGCGATGCAAAAGTGTAATTAAAAAAGAATTTTCGTTTTTGTCATCAGCGATTAAATATTTTGCAAGAGCTTTTGAAGCCTTTAATTCTTTATAGATTAAATTATTTTCAACAGTAAGCCGCAGTAAATCCTCCTCACCGTACGGTAAAAGTTTAATTTTGCCATACCTCTCAATTGTTTCTTTCATCCAAACCAAAATAGATTCAGGGACGGCAAAGCGTGAAAATTTTCTAAGCGTATTCATTATATCATCAGCTTTTAATCCTGCTCCCGCAGCATTCCACAAGGATAAACCGGTAAGCCTATATGTATGTAGATGCTCAGGCGATTTTTCGAGTTCGGCAAATGGAATAAGAGCGAACCGAGCTTCCTGCGCTTCAGGGTCATGAATATCTAAAAGAATTGAGCGATCACCTTGAATTATAAGCGGTTTAGAATTTTGTATACTTTGCATTATAGTTATTTCCCATTTTCCAACATTTTAATTGTTCCCAAACACGTTCCTTTTAATCAACAACCCCGACCGCAGAGCATACGTTGCGCAGCAACAGGGTATTAAACCTTCCGCACGAATAAATAAGATATTTGCCGTTCAAGACGTATTAAGTATAACATATTCAATATATATGTCAAGTAAAATTTAAGAAAAAAATATAATGTTTATTCATTTTTTAGATAAACGTATAATCGGCAGTATCCGTTCCGGTATATCGGATAATAACTTTTATTTAATAAAGAGATTTTTTAATATACATTATTTTTAAACCCATTGTATGAAATTTTATAATGGAGCATCTGCTAACAATCCGGCAAGACTTTTTAAGCTGCCTAATAATATCCGCAGGACATTATGATAAAAACAATACTCTATATATCTACGGTTTTTGTTAAGCCGTAAATATTTTTAAAAACTGAAATAGGACCTATTATCGAAATAAGAATAAAACTCAAAAAACCGTACAGCACTATCCAAATAATCGGAGGGTTTAAAAAAGGCATTTTCATCCCTGCGATAATTGCTTGATTAAATAAAAAAACAATTAAACAGGAAAGAGCGGTTCCGATAATTGCACCTGACATACTTATGATAAAAGCCTCTAGAACTGCAAGTTCGAATAATTTTTTTTTAGTACTTCCTATTATCCTCAGCATTCTAAATTCTTCTTTGCGCTCATTAAAAATTGATGAAAAAGAGACTGCTAAAACAATAAAAGAAAGCAGCCATAGAATGGCTATCAAAATATAAATATAAATATTAAGGCTCGAAATACTTGAAGATATATTTGTCATCATTCTTTTTGATATTAAAGGATAAATCTGTTCATTCTTAAATTCTTCCCGTATGCGGTTAGCAACATCTCTTGCGTCATATTTGGCTTTTATCTTTACCATAACACTTGAAATTAAATTTTCGTCTTTTGCAACGGGGTGCTGCATAATTCTTTCATATTCTTTTGCAAGTTTTTTTGCATTTTCGATTGTCATAAAAACGGAATTATCAAATCCCATTCCCGTTTTACTCAAACGTCCTGCAATTGAAAAAGGCTGATTAAAAAATTTTACTTCAGAATTGTAATTACCTGAAATATTATTTCCCACTACAATCTGATTATTTAAAAGAGGCAGTTTAATGTATTTTTCAAGCCAAGGTTTTATATTAAAATCGGAGTCAAAATCAATTCCGATAACCTGTAAAGGAAAAGAACAGCACCCTGCCGAAAGCGTTGCTATAAAAAGCTGGGGAGAAGCGATTTCTACTCCTTCAATTTTTTTTATACGGTTTAAAACTTCAGTATCAAAATAAAAACTATTCGGTTCTCCGCGCAATAAAGCACTTTCTATCTTTGAATCGTAACCTTGCGGAACTACAATAATATCTGCCCCCAGTCTGTTTGACAAAGAGTTCATACCTCCGTTTAAACTTTTTACCAAAAAACTACCGCAAAAAAGACTGAAAGCTAAAACCGATGTAAGTAAAACCAAACTAAAAGTTCTAACAGGTTTACGGCGGATATTCAATTTTGCAAGTTCATAAACCGTTAATTTTTTTACCGCTGTATAATTATCCATATATCATTCCTGTTCTATTGCATTTTGCAGTGCAATTTCCACAGCATCTTTAAATAATTTATACGAGACCGTAGCACCCGAAATCGCATCGACTTTATCAATATTTTGAACTTCGATTAATTTTTTTCCGTATTCGGCAGATCGTAAAACTGAGGCTTGCGCAATTTTATAAAGCCCCATATTTTTAATTACACCGTCAACCTTCCCGTACTCGCTGCCTTTTACATTACCGTTTTTTTCATAGGAGATAAATATACATTCGGTAATTTGATTGTTTTTAATATGTATTTCAACTTCGGCAGTACCGCCCCAATCATCTTTAATAGAAGAAAACGCTTTATAAACGCCATCTTTATATGTTATATGTTGTACGGGTTCATTATTTTTCGAACAAGAACAAATACCGATTATAAAAACCGAAAACAAAATAATTTTATACATCTTCACAGCAATATCCTTAATCATTAGTTATTACGGGCAGGTCTTACCCTGCTCATCTTTTCAATTCGTGCAATTTTTCCATGTTCAAGCACTACCATCCGTTCCGCTTGGTCGGCAACTTCGGGATCATGAGTAACCACGATAATAGTACTTCCCGCATTATGAAGTTTTTCAAAAATTTCCATTACAAGTTTTTCATTCTTTTCGTCAAGGTTCCCCGTAGGTTCATCGGCAAGCAACAGCTTCGGATGATTTATTAAAGCTCTGGCAATACAGACGCGCTGCTGCTCTCCTCCCGATAATTGATTGGGCAGATGTTTTGCCCTTTCTTTTAAGCCTACACTTTCAAGTGCTTGCAGTGCTTCCTTTTCATCAGGAAGACTGTGATAGTATTGAGCCATCATAACATTTTCGAGAGCCGTAAGATAATTTACAAGATGAAACTGCTGAAACACTAAACCTATCATATCCCGCCTTACTATCGTCAATTCTTTTGAGGAAAGTTTTGAAATGTTCTGCCCTGCCAAATCTATTTTTCCAAGCGAGGGTTTATCCATACAACCGATTATGTTCATCAAAGTCGTTTTACCGGATCCTGACGGGCCCATTATAGAAAGCCACTCGCCTTCTTCAACTGCTAAATTTATTTTATCGAGGGCTTTAAGGTCTCCATAAATTTTAGAAATATCCGTTAAGGTTAAAATATTCATACAATCCAAATTCTCCTTAAATCTAATTAAAGTTATTGACAATTTCTACAAGCTGCCTCAGTTTGTAGAAATAACCTATTCTCCGCGCAACACCAATGCAGGATCCACATCCACCGTCGCCCGTACCGGAAAAAGGCATGAAACAATGGTGATAACTATCGAAGCCGCTACTGTAAAAGGAGCAAGCCTTATGGGAAACGAAACTTCCCGTGCAAATACGCTGATACTTACATTGTTTGCAAAAAAATAACCTAATGCAGTTCCCAAAATACCGCCCATAAGCCCAAGCATAACCGCTTCTCCAAAAAAATCTATGACAACGCTTTTGTTTGAAGCCCCAAGAGCCTTTTTTAAACCTATTTCTTTACGCCGTTCAACTACTACCGCCATCATAGTAGTTGTTACACATATCATCGTCAAAAACAATACTATAATCGTAACGATCCAAACAAGTGCCTGCAATTTATTTAAAACAACATCTTGCGATTCCGTAACCCTTTTAACAAGACGGGGTGTAATTCCATCTACATTCTTTGCAACATTTTCCGCAATTGCTTTTAGATAGTCTTGGTTTCCGTCAATACTGCATTCAATTACATCAAAAGAATCATCATAGCCTATAATATTTTTTATATCGGCAAGACTCATAAAAATAAATTCTTCTTCAACGCCGCCTGTTGTAACTATTCCTGAAACTTTATATTCATTTACCGTTACATCACCGTTTGCTTTAGGCGTATTAACAATAAATTTATCCGAAACGGATAGACCGATAGCCTTGCTTATTTCATGACCGATTAAAACTTCTTTTTTCTCCGCAGGCCACTGACCGCGTACAAGCCAATAGGGACTATTATTTTTTGCGTTCGGCAGATCGGTTGAAGCTATCATATAAGGCTGTTCGTTTACCTTAGCTGGTTTATAAATATACGGAGCAAACCCCACAAGTTTTTCCGGTTCAATTTCTTTTTTTATTTTATCTATTTGTTCTTTTTTTATTTTCGCACCGCTTTCAGACGGAAGAAAAATTATGTTCGCCCCATAAGAGCGGAACACGGTTCCCATCTGGCGCGGAATATCATAGTAGATAGTCAGCAAGCCTGACAAAACGGTTGAACCGATTGCAATAGCCAATAAAGCCACAACCATCCGAGAACGCCGCCGTAAGAGAGAACTCATTATCATTTTAAAATACATTTTATTTTTTGTCATATCGTAACAACTCTCCGCTTTTTTATTTTCCGTGCAAAACTTCCGTAGGGTTTAACTTTAGTAAATATTTTATCGACGGAAGGCTTCCCAACAAAGTGATAAGAAAAATAATAAAAACAACTATCGGAATAACCATGGGAGCAGGCGGAATTGCAGAACCGAAGACGCTGCGTCCTATTATCTGTGTTAAGCCTAATCCTATAAAGTATCCGCCGGCTCCTCCTATAACACCTATTACGGCAATCTCGGTTAAAACCGAAACAGTAACTGCCGTATTACTTGCTCCGATCGCTTTTTTTAAACCGATTTCAGCCCGTCTATCCATTACGCTTGCCGTTACCAA
The DNA here is from genome assembly GCA_938045195.1 of uncultured Treponema sp. GTDB lineage: Bacteria > Spirochaetota > Spirochaetia > Treponematales > Treponemataceae > Treponema_B. The sequence goes on along the minus strand of CALINC010000077.1, from coordinate 541 downwards.
ATTGGAAATACCCAAAGCCGAAGCAATTAAACTTAAAACCGTAATTAAGAGCATAAGTAATGAAGTTTTATTTAAAATTGCCCCCTCGGATTCTGCAACCTGTCTAATCGGCTTTGCAACAGCATCCGTTATAACTTCCTGAATTTGATAACAAATACTGCTTACATAGGCGGTGCAATACCATATTTCCATTTCTTTTATGGTTAAACTCAAAGGGCTTCTGGCAGCCTTTCTTGCCAAATCATTGTCGGGAGTAGTTAAAGCACTTACCTCAATACTTTCACAAACACCCGTCTTTCCTAAAAGTTGTTGCGCCGTATGCAATGTTGTAAATATATACTCATCTTCATTGCTTCCGGAATTAAAAATTGCGGAAACTTTTAAGGTTTTGGAATTTCCATTGCTTTTTACTTTTATCTCATCCCCCACTTTTATATTGTTCCGTCCTGCAAAAAGGCTTCCTACCATACACGAATCATTATCATTATCCGAAACCCAGTTTCCGTTTACTTCCCACCATGTACGCATTCTTCTTATTCCG
>CALINC010000076.1 GCA_938045195.1 uncultured Treponema sp. | reverse complement strand
CGGAAAGAAAATCGTGCTTATCGGAGTAAGTTTTGACGCTGAAGAAAAAACCGTCAGAGACTGGATAATTGAAGAAGTGTAAAACTGATGGGAAGTGATAAACAGTTCGGTGCAAATGGCACCACACTGTTTATCTTTTAGTTTGCCTTTCGGGCAAACGTAATGTATTGTATGTGCTTTTTCACTGGCGTTGCAAAAGCACGGAAAAAATATTTTTCGGAAACTGATGTTTCCTGCAAAAAGTTTTTATGGGAGGAATTATGAATTATGATGAAATTTTAAAACGGGCGGAAAAATATGTTTCCGAAGAGACCGAAAAGAAATTTGCGGAAGAGATTACAGCATTAATTGCCGCAAAAGACGAAAAAGAATTGAACGATCGCTTTTACCGCAATTTGGAATTCGGCACGGCGGGCTTGCGCGGAATTATCGGCGGCGGAACAAACCGTATGAATCCGACCGTAATCAAAAACGCAACGCAAGGGCTTGCAGACTACCTTATTCAAGCGAAACCCGAAAAAGCAAAGGCGGGAACTTTAAAGGCAGTTATTGCTTTCGATTCAAGACATTATTCGGACGTATTTGCAAAAACGGCAGCACTTATTTTTGCGGCAAACGGAATTACCTGCTATTTATTTTCAAAATTGCGTCCGACTCCTGAGCTTTCATACGCAATACGGGTTCTCGGCTGTGATACGGGAATTGTCGTTACGGCTTCGCATAACCCTCCGGCATATAACGGCTATAAAGTATATTGGTCTGACGGAGCGCAAATTACGCCGCCTCACGACACCGGTATTATTGAAAAAGTAAATTCCGTTTCTTCCATAAAAATAATGAACGAAGACGAGGCAATAAAACACGGCTTACTCAAAATTATCGATGCGGAAATTGATGAAAAATATTGGGCTATGCTCAAAGCAAAAATCGTCAGACCTGAAATTATAAAAGAAATGTCAAAGCAAGTTAAAATTGTATATACGCCTTTGCATGGAACCGGAGCCATGCACGTAGAAAAAGTTTTGGGCGGCATGGGTTTTAATGTTATTACCGTGCCCGAACAGCGCGAACCCGATGGAGATTTTCCGACAGTAAGCTATCCGAATCCTGAAGACCCTAAAGCCTTAAAAATGGCAATGGAACTTGCCGAAAAAGAGGATGCGGATATTTTAATGGCGACAGACCCGGATGCAGACCGTTTTGCTTGTGCAGTAAAAAATGGTGCAGGGAAAATGCAGCTCATAAGCGGAAACCAAATGGGTGCCCTATTTGCCGATTATGTTTGCCTCACTTTAAAAGAACAAAACGCAATGCCGAAAAATCCCGTTATTGTCCGCTCTATCGTAACATCTCCTTTGAGCGACTTAATTGCCGAATCATACGGTGTAAAAAATATAGAATGTTTAACAGGGTTTAAATGGATTTGCGGTGTTGCAGAACAGCTTGTTACAAGCGGCACAGGCTCTTATCTTTACGGATATGAAGAAAGTTTCGGTTATAATTTCGGTACGGAGATACGCGATAAGGATGGAATTGCAGCTTCCGCAATTTGTGCTGAAATGACACTTTATTGGAAAAGCAAAGGCAAAAGTCTTTTAGACAGACTGCGTGAAATCTTTAAGCAATTCTCTTTCTACGGTGAAAAAACCATTAATATGATTTATCCGGGAGCGGAAGGTCTTTCAATTATGCAGAATATGATGGTACAAGTACGCGCAAAACATTTAAGCGAAATTGCCGGAATTAAGGTCTTAAAAATCCGCGACATTCAAGAAAGCATAATGTATTCGCCTGTAATGCCGGCTAAAACGGAAAAGGTCGCATTACCTAAGAGCAATGTTCTTCAATATTATCTTGAAGACGGAACCCTCGTATGCGTACGCCCCAGCGGTACCGAACCTAAAATAAAAATCTATATTATTCATCCTGAAAAAGTTTTAACGTCCGTAGAAGACGCGAAAGAGGCTTCGGATAAAAAAATTGCCGTACTTGAAGAACAATTCAAAAGGATTTTAAACGAATAATGGGTTCTTATGATTGGATTGCTGCCGTCTACGATAAGGCTGTTTTTACGGCTTTTGATACGGAAACTACAGGCATTAACGCAAAAGAAGAACGAGTTGTCGAAATAGGCGGAGTTAAATTTGATAAGCGCGGAATAATTTCGCGGTTTAATGTTTTAATAAATCCGGAAAAACCGATGCCCTTGGAGGCGGGAGAAGTAAACAAAATAACCGACGAAATGCTTGCCGATAAACCTAAGTTTGCACAAATACTTCCGGATTTTTTAAGCTTTATCAAAAATACTGTGCTGGTGGCTCATAATGCCGGTTTTGATATTGCATTTATAAATTGCGAACTTGAACGCTGCGGCAAGACAAAACTTAACCATAAAGTTTTCGACACTCTCACCTTTGCGCGTGAAGTTTATCCGGGCCTTTCAAGCTATGCACTTCAAAATCTGGCAGTGCAATTCGGCGTGCAGGCAATTAACGCTCACCGAGCTGAAGATGATGCCCGTGTATGTATGGAATTTTTTAAAATTGCAACAGCGCATTTTTTTGAAAAAAATTCAGGTATGCTGGAGTATTATAAAAACGGCGTTGTTATTGAAGATTACCTAAGCACAAAAGATCCTGAAGAAGACGGAACAAAATTAACTCAAAATTTATTTTAAGGATTAAAAAACAACCGAATACTTAAAGTTTTGCACCGCAAAACTTTAAGTATTTTTAACTTTCAGCGGATGCTAACTTGTTAATTAATTCATTCCAATCCTTTATTGCGATAAAATCAAAACTAAGATTAATCTTCGAATCATTATAATAAGGACAGCCCAAATCACTTGTAAATAAAACCGGCGTTATACCTGCCGAAGCCGCCCCCATAATATCGGCACGCTTATTGTCTCCGCAATATAAAACATCGCAGGCATTTAAACTGGCTTTTTTTAAAGCAATTTCAAAAAGAATTTTTTCCGGTTTTCTAAATCCATACTCGCTCGAAGCAATTATAAATTCAAAATTATTTTTAGGCAAATACTTGTTTATTCTATTTGTAAGAGCTTGTTCGGAAAAAGATATATTGCTTATAACTGCTGAACGGATGTGTTGTTTTTCCAAATAGAGTAGTAGATTTTCAATATTAGGCATCGGCATGCACGGAGCCAAAGCCTCCCAAAAAACACGCTCCAATTCAACATAGGGTAATTCAAATTCAATATTAAGACTTTGAAATAAAGCGTTGTAAAAAATATGCTGATGAATTTCAATATCGTTTTCAAGTGCTCTTGTTTTTATTATATCAAAAGTTTCAGTTGCTTTTTTATAAAACTCATCACTGCTTATCTTATCGGGATTTTTTGAAATACATGTATATAACTGCGCATAAGCCTTTTGTAAATTAAGTTCTTTTTCAAAAATAAGCGTATTACCATAATCAAAAATAATCATTTTAGGTTTATTCATATATCCTCTTATTTACTTGAGTTCTAAAACAAATTCGCTAATAGTTTCTATCAGTATTTTTGAAACCGGAATAGAAGGATCAATATACATTTGCAGTTGGTTTACGGTAGATGAAGTTTCTTTTAAGGTATGCGTCATATTCGGAATAATTACAAGTTTTCCTTTTTTACAAGTTTTGTGCAGCATATCTGCATTATCAGTAGAAACTTGAACATCATCTCCGTCGTTAATAATAAGACATGGAATCGAAAGTTTTTGTATTTCTACAGCCGGAAAAAATTTAAACCGGCTGATTAAATAAGGCTGTACGCTTTTGCGGAATAATTGAGTACCATTGTTCCCGTCTTTATCGGTTGCCCCGGAACCGGCAACAATAATAGCCGGTGGAAAGGTTTGTGTTTTTTCAGGAATTGATAAGATGCCGTATATTGCACCTCCATTCACCGGTACTCGAATTTCTTGAGAATAAAGGTTTACAGCAAATAAAAAAATTGAAATCAATATAATAATTTTTTTCATACAACCTCTGCAATTCAGCATAAATAACAATAACAAAAAACTATTAAACGGTCAAGCTCGGTAAAATTTGTGAAATCGGTAAAACTGCATTTTACGGAAAACTGCGGCTGGGGAAGTTTAAAATTGATGCCTATAAAAATCAACATACCCCGACGCAGAGCGTACGTTGCGCAGCAACAGGGTATTAAACCACACGAATAAAAAGAAATCAAAGGATGAAAATTATTATCTTGAAACGAATGTATTTAAAAGTGCCGTATTTAACTTTCGATGTTTTTCGTAAGGCATTGATATATAAGGACTTACTAAAAACTATCTATCGGCGAAACCGATTATCAGCTTTGCTGATGGGGCATCTCTAAAAAATCTAACAAAGTTTTTGACAGATGTCCACTTATATTTGTTGTAGCGTTTTTACTACCAATTTATGCTCGGCTTCGTGTATCCGTTTTTCAAAGGTTTGTAAACTGTCTTGCGGATAAAGCGGTACGGTTTGTGTGAAGATAACAGGACCGGAATCCACTCTTTCATCGGGGACAAAGTGAGTCATAATGCCGCATTCCGTTATCTTGTTGGCATGGAATGCTTCGTATTGCCGTTTTATTGCTTCTGTGCCGGGAAATGTTCCAGGAAGTGCCGGATGCAAATTGATAAGTTTATCTTTAAAGGGGAGAATAAAATCATCGGTTAAAATACGCATCCAACCGAGAAGAAAAACACAGTCGGGCTTAAATGCGTTTACCGTTTTTGCAAGTTCTGCATCGTAGGCGTTCCTATCGGAACCTTTTTTGAATGGAAGATATATCGTTTTTATGCCTGCAGCTTCAGCCCGCTTCAAAGCAAATGCTTCTTTTTTGTTTGAAACCACAGCTTCAATTGAGTAAGCTATTATCCCTGTCTGAACTGCGTCAATAACTGCTTGCAAGTTGCTTCCGTTGCCGGAAACTAAAATCACTAATTTTTTCATTTTGTTATTCCATTTTTTATTCGTGCGGCGTGTTTAATACCTGACGATATTTATCTACGCTCTGCATCGAGATTATTGATTTCGTTAAAAATACTTTCTGCATACCTCGCAAAGAATGTCCCATTTGCCGATAATGCAGCGTCATTCGACCTACTCAGTTATTATTGTCGGGTTTTTCCTAAAAAAAATTAATGAAAGTTTGGAAGTTTCTACTTTGAAAAATTCTATTTTGTTGATAAATTTATCGTTTTCTTATTGTATAATAAAATTAAAAGGTGTATAATTATCGTCTAGACTAAGGAGAAAAGAGATGAATCGCAAATTTGTTTTTATTTTATTCGTATTTGCCTGTTTCTCTGCCGGTATGCTCTTTGCCGACACTGCAACAACAGACGCACAAGCTAGGGTCGCCTCGATACGCTATATTTCCGCAGCACTTGCCGTAGGAATTGCATGTATTGCAGGCGGTATGGCTGTAGGAAAAATCGGTGCCGCTGCAATGGGTGCATTAAGCGAAAATCCTGAAGTTTCCGGTAAAGCAATTCCATTCGTCGGACTTGCGGAGGGAATTTGTCTTTGGGGCTTTATCGTTGCTTTTTTGATAATATTTCTATAGGCAATTTACGTGTCATACTGCATAATAGGCGAGCGGGAATTGGTTATCGGTTTTTCACTGGTAGGAGTGGAGGGCTTTACTGCCAATTCCCGGGAAGAGGCCTTGCTTGCCTTTAACAAAGTAACGGGTAGCGGTAATGTACTTGCCGGAAATCTTCCGTCAGCCGTAGAAAGACCTAAAGTTTTAATTGTTACCGAACAGGTGGCTGAATTTTTAAGCGAAGAATTAAAAACTTGGCAGCTAAAAGGCGATTATCCGCTTATCGTAGAAATTCCTTGTCTGCAAGGAAAAATGGAAGGCAAAAAAACGCTCACCGATTCCATACGGGAAGCGGTGGGTATTCATGTCTAATTGAGGTCAATATTTATGGAAGAACTTCGTTCAACGGAAATTCTGGATAAAGAAATTAAAGAAGATGCCCGTAAAAAGGCAGAACGCATTTTAAAAAATGCCGATGCAGAAGCTAAAGCCGTATTGTCAGGTGTCGCTGCTAAAATCGAAAAAACTAAAAAAGAAAAAAAAGCATTATATGCTGCAAAAATTGAAGCGTACAAAAGCGATTCCGAAGCGGCTATTCCGCTTGAAAAACTGCGTAAGCGTATTTCTTTTTTTGATACCGAAATAAAAAAAGCATTGGACGCGTATTTTGAAAAAATAGGAGAAGACAATAGGCTTATAATTATTTCTGCACTGTTACATGCTTTTACAGATGTTGTTCAAGGCTCCGGCCTTAAAATAAAATATTCGGGCTATCCAAGAGATAAAATAGAAAAAATAGTGGCGGAGAATTTTAAAGGCTCCAAAATAGAAGAATATAAAGAGCTTTCCGGTGCGGAAGCGGAAATTGCAGGACTTAAAGATGGAATTTTTGCTGAAGACACAAGCGGTGTTTTTATCTGCAAGGCTTCTATTGATGAGATTAAAATACGCTTATTAACTGAAAAACGGGCAGAGTTAAAAGCTGCCTTATTTGGGGATTTGGAGGAGTGATAAACGGTTCGGTGCAAATAGCACCTCGCTGTTTATCCTGCGAGTTTTTTCATAAAGTTCAAAAACTCGTAAATTGTATGCGGTTTGTAGCCAAACCGCTTGAAAAAATATTTTTCGGAAACTGATGTTTCCTGCAAAATATTTTTATTGGAGAAGAGATGAGTACTAAAATTATAGGGCATATTACACGTATTTCAGGACCGATAGTATATGCGGAAGGGCTTTCATCCTGCGGCTTATATGATGTTGTTGATGTCGGTAAAAAAGCTCTCATCGGTGAAATTATCCGATTACAAAACGGCATTGCAACAATACAAGTATATGAAGACGATACGGGTATGAAAATCGGTGAAGAAGTCGTTTCGTATAAACGTCCGCTTTCCGTACGTCTGGGACCCGGTCTTATCGGAACAATCTATGACGGTATTCAGCGGCCGCTTAAAACGCTTTACGAAACAACAGGCGGTTTTTTAACGCCGGGTGTCAGAACCGAACCGATTGATGACAAAAAAAAATGGCATTTTGTTCCGGCTAAACAATATGATGGAACCGTTTTTGAAAAAGGCTCTTCGATTGCTCCTTGTATGATTATCGGTACGGTAAAAGAAACCGAATCCGTAGAACATAAAATTATGGTTCCGCCTTTTATACGGGGAAGACTTTTGCAAGACTTTGCAGGCGAGGGTGATTATACTATAGACGAACTTATCGGCAAAACCGAACTCGATGAGCCGCTTTACCTCTCGCATTATTGGCCGGTACGCAAACCCCGCCCTTTTTTGCAAAAACTCACGGTTTCAGAGCCGCTCATTACCGGACAGCGGGTTATCGATGTTTTCTTTCCGCTTTCAAAAGGCGGCACGGCGGCTATACCCGGAGGTTTCGGTACGGGTAAAACGATGACGCAGCACGCCGTTGCTAAATGGTGCGATGCCGATATTATTGTGTATATCGGCTGCGGTGAACGCGGCAACGAAATGACCGATGTTCTTACTGAATTCCCTGAACTTATCGACCCGCGTACAAACCGTTCCTTAATGGAAAGAACAATTTTGATTGCCAATACATCAAATATGCCGGTTGCCGCCCGCGAAGTTTCGCTTTATTCGGGCATTACTCTGGCGGAATATTACCGTGATATGGGGATGGACGTGGCTATTATGGCAGATTCGACAAGCCGTTGGGCGGAAGCCTTGCGCGAACTTTCCGGACGCATGGAAGAAATGCCTGCCGAAGAAGGCTTCCCTGCATATCTGCCGACGCGTTTGGCTGAATTTTACGAACGGGCAGGGCGCATTCAAACCTTAAACCGAGACTACGGTTCCGTTTCGGTAATCGGTGCGGTTTCTCCGCCGGGTGGCGACTTTTCCGAACCGGTAACCCAGCACACAAAGCGTTTTATCCGCTGTTTTTGGGCGTTAGATAGGGAATTGGCAAATGCACGCCATTATCCTGCGATAGGCTGGATTGAATCGTATTCCGAATATGCGGACGAAATAAAAGATTGGTGGGATAAACTCGATCCCCGCTGGAGCCGCGTCAGACTTGAAGCGCTGGACTTATTAAAGCGGGAACAAAAACTTGAACAAATCGTCCGGCTGATAGGTCCCGATGCCTTACCCGATACGGAGCGGATTGTTTTGGTAACCGCAGAAATGATAAAGAACGGCTTTTTGCAGCAAAGTGCCTTTGATGAAATTGATATGTTTTCAGTACCCGAAAAGCAGCTTATTATTCTTGTTACTGTAATGGACTTTTACAAAAGAGCCGAAGCCGTCATAAAAAAAGGCTGCCCATTGATAAAAATTACAGCTTTGCCGTGCCGCGAAGAAATAATCCGCATGAAGACGGCTTTTTCAAACGATGACATTACAGGAATCTCAGCGGTAGCGGATAGAATGAATAAGCAGTTTGACGATTTGGATAGAAATTACCGGAAAATAGGTAATTAAAATCCTTATTTATTATTGAGAATTACTTTTTTTTGCCGATACTGAAACTATGGAAACAGGAAAAGAATTTATAGTCCGTTTATCAGAGGCTGTTGAATCAAAAAAACAAGAATTTAATTCAAAATTACTCCCTCAAATGCAGGAAAATTATAATATTCAAAGCACTGCAGTTCAGGCGATAAGAAGTATTTTGTTAAAAAAACGCGCAATCCACGATGACCCGTACAAATATGACAGTAGAATGACTGAAATTGAGGTGCCGAGCAGCGAAGCCTTTATGGATTCCGAAAAAGCGAGCATTTTGGGTTCCCGCTTATCGCATTATGAAATGATGTTGGGTTTTTTAAATAACTATTATCAATTCAATACCGATTTTTTATCGCCTAAACGAATTTCTATCTTGATTGAATTAAATAATACTTTTCACTGGGAACACTTTTCCAATACTTCAAATCATCCCAATACACGCGGGCTTGCAGATATAATACACGGAATTTTTACCAGCCCCGATACGCTTTCCGCAAGTCTTTTAAAAGATTCCATTTCTCATTTGGCAAAAAGTGAAATTACTATAAATGCTTTGTTAAAAGACTTATCGAATTTTCACCGTGAATCATATAAACTATTAATACGGTGCGAAGTTATGCCGTCTGTAAATGTGTCTCAAAATGATTGCCTTAATCCTTCAGGCGTTTTAAGAGAGATTAAAAAAGTTTTTGCTTCAAAATTAAAAAAACATCCTTTTTATACCGACCTAATTATTGAAATAATTAAGGAAGACTACGGAAATGACGGAGCAGGCTTACGGCAGGAAATTTTGCAAAACCTTTCTCCGCAGCATAGCGAAAAATATGAAGAAGTCCACGAGGAAAATTACCGGCGCAGTTTGCTGGCTGGTTTAAAATTTTTAGGAAATACGGCACCGCACTTTAGAAGCTCACTGGAAAAAATAAGGGCGAATCAAGAACTTATTTATAAATCGAATAGGGGATTTTTTAAAAATTTAGTTAAATCAATAAAACAGGCTTTTAATGTTGAAGAAAAAGAACACGAAATTACAATTACAATACTTGACCCTATTACACAAGCTAAAAAGAAGCAAACGATAAGTTATACTTTTTTTGAAAAGGATATAATGAAAAAAATTGCTTTGTTTCAAAATATTTCAACTGCCGGTTCAGGGTTGCAGCAAAAAATAAAAACTATGACGGATGATGCCCTATTACATTCTCTTACCCAATATATCGGTGAATGCAATGAACTTTTAAAACAAATGGCAGGTCTTGACGAATTTTATAAAAATGTAAAACCCGATTTACGGGCAAAAATCCGCGGAATAAAAATAGAAATAACAACTATTACCAATTCAGTTATAAAGGCAAATCAGTGCAGGGCGGAATATGCTTCATATACCGAAGAAGCTGAGCAAATGAAAAAATTGGGACTCGTTTAATGTATTGAAAATTAGGAGAAGAGCTAAACAGTTCGATGCAGATGGCATCTCACTGTTTAGCTAGCGAGTTTGCCTTTCGGCAAACGTCATATATTGTATGCAGTTTTGCAAAAGCAAAACTGCGTGAAAAAACTTTTTTCAAAAATTTTATAATTTTTTTAAAAAATTTTTATGGGAGAAGATTTATGAGGAAGATTATATTTGCATTTTTTTTATTTTTTATAACATTCGTCTCTTTTGCACAAGAGAGTGATAAAAAAAAAGAATTAACCGTTTCGATTTCTACGGGGATTCCTATGCTTCATCCTCATGTAGCCTTTAATGCCGATGAAGCCCAAATGCTTACGGCAATGTACGAAGGTCTTACGGTTTACGACCCTTACACATTGCAGCCTGTTCCAGCAATAGCCGAAAGCTGGACTGTTTCGGGCGGAAGAACGTGGCGCTTTAATTTGCGTAAAGATGCTAAGTTTGAAAACGGCGAAGCAATAACGGCAAAAACCTTTGTAGACTCTTGGTTTAATCTTTTAACTCCCGGTGCGGATTATCAATATGCTTCTCTTCTGGATTGTATCGACGGTGCTGCCGATTATAGAACCGGAAAACTAAAAGCAAAAGAACAGGTGGGAATAAAAGCTGAATCGGAATATGTCCTTTTGATTTACACCAACAGTCCCTCCGAACATTTACCCAATATTTTATGTCATCATGCTTTTTCCGCCGTCAGCAGCAGTCAGTTAGAAGATGCTGCCGCTTTCGCAAAACTTCCGTATATTTCTTCGGTAAAGCAGGCATTTAAGCCTATTTCCAGCGGTGCATACAAAATCGAAGCGTTTACCGATAAAGAAATCCTTTTAACCAAAAATGAAAACTATTGGGATGCCGCTTCGGTAGAAATTCCTCAAATAAAATTATTACTAGATATAAATAAGGAAGAAGCTGCGCAAAAATTTAATAGCGGCGAAATAGATTGGCTTTCAAATGCCGGCATACTTTCAAAAATCGGGGACGAACGCTATATTCATATCGACCCTATGTTTGCAACCGAGTATTTTTTCTTTAAAACAACAACAGAACCTGTTAAAAACAAAGAATTAAGAAGGGCACTGCTTTTGGCAATTCCATACAATGAACTTAGAGACGGTTATTTTATAAAAGCCGCTTCTTTAATATTTCCGCTGGCAGGGTATCCTGAAGTAAACGGCATTGATGAATACAATATTTTTAAAGCCGAACAAATTATTGCAGAACTTAAACTTAAAGACGAAGAGAGACATTTAACAATATGCTTGCCTGAAAGCGATTATTATACGGATTTATCAAATATTTTAATCAAAGCATGGGAAAAAATAGGAATATCCTGTCAAATAAAATTTTCTCCTTTTTCGGAATATTATGACTATTTAAAATCTTCCGATTATAATTTGGGTGTTATTTCGTGGATAGGAGATTTTGCAGACCCTCTCGCTTTTTTAGAGATGTTCCGCTTTAAATCGACGCTCAACGATTCAGGCTGGAGCAGTAATGAGTTTGAACAAAATTTGCGTAAAGCCGGTGCAGAAACGCAGCTAAAAAAACGCTATGAGTATTTGGCAAAAGCGGAACAAATTTTGTTGGACGAAAGCGTCATTATTCCTCTTTCTCATAATACAAGCGTGAACATAATAGATACGTATTCTATAGGCGGCTGGTATTCCAATGCAATAGATATTCATCCGTTTAAGTTTATAAAATTCGTAACACCTCAACCGCTGCCCGGAGTGGTAAAAGATATCCGATAAGCCCGTAAAACTCCATAAAATATCTATAGGGAACCTCTAAAAACCTCAGTTGTTAGAGGTTCTCTATAGCTTCAGCATTATGCTAAGAAAGCACTGATATATTCAATCGAGAATAGCTCAGTGCTTTTTTTTACGGAATTTTAAAAATTAATTTTTTTTAATATACCGTAAAATTTAAATGCTTTTGTCATATATTCATTATGACATAGATTTGCATTGTTTGTAAAGTTCTGCATATTGGTACTCTCCTGCTTATATAGTCAGTCGAGTACTTTGGTATTCTTTATGCTTTCCGGCTAAGGGATTATGTCTTTTACTGATTTTACTGTTCGGTATACATTAGCCAAGACGGTATTTTCAGCTAAATACTTCAAGCCCTTTAAGGTAATACCAATATCCCCGACCGACACCCTGAACCTGTCGTAATCGGCTCCGTCGAAAGCCGTCGGCTCGCCTCTGTCAATTACCTTAACCCCTTCGATATAGCCGTCATCAACAAGCAGCTTTAAAATACGGGCGAATTTGTTATCGCTTATGCCGAATTTTTCAGCAGTGAAATCGTCAAGGTTAAAACTGCTATCGTCCATGCTGTGTTCAAGCACTTTTAAGATACGGTTCATAATATTAAATACGCTTTTCATATAAAGATTGTCGGTTTCAATGTTCATACCCTTATAGTCATTTTTGTTTAATAAATCCTTGTTTAAAGGCGTGGTCGTTTCATCTATAAATATTTCCTCTTGCTCAAAGTATGGCTTTATTTTTTCCCACACATCTTTTGTTATTGCTATCATACCCTTATAGTCATTTTTAGTTTTTAAGCCCTCTTGCACTTAGGTCGAAAATAGGGTATAGTTTTTAGAAGGAGATATGAAATGAAAAAGATTGTTTTGATTATTTTTGTAATATTTTTGTTTACAAGCTGCCAAGCTCCTACATCAGCAATTTTTATCGAAAATAAAAGTAATTATCCAGCTACCTTAAAAATAGAACATATTAAGGAAAATAAAAATAATGTAATTCTACAACCAACAGAAGGAATAACCCTCTCCTTGATTGCTCCAAATACAATTAAATATGCCGTTTCTTTAGAAAGTATTTCTCGAAATTATTTAAAATTCATTTCTGACAATTATTGTGTTATAGAAAATATAGTATCTGAAAAATATACAATTATTAACACGACAAGGTTCAAAGTAATTTTAACAGAAAAAAATAATCTGTTTGATAATACAACTATATGCTTACGCTTCGGTCTACATAGCCCTGCACCAAAGTTAAAAGCTCTGCCGTTTGCGCCGCCTTACTTTGTAGATAGGCTTCGTCAAGCTGCTTTAGCCGCTCGTATTTTTCTTCTGCACTTAAAACCTCGCTTTCGTTGACTGCCTCTTTCATTTTCAATAAGGCTTCTTGCTTGTTTACGTGCTTATCCCACCATGATTGCTCTTTCCCTGCGATTGCGTCTACCTTTTCATTGATGATAGCTTTTTCTGCCTCTGCAAGTCCTTTTAATAATTCTTCACGGCTTAGGATGTTTTCCTCGCCCTTTTGTGCCTGTTTGATTTCTGCGTCGGTTGCTTCTTTGATTTTGCGCTTCATTTCGTCTAAGGCTTTAAGCTCTTTTTGCAAATGCTCCGCAGGTGTCATATCTTTCTTAATGCCGTTTATTGACTTGATTGCTTCTTGCGTTAATAGGATAGCGGCGGCTAGTTTTTCTTCTGCGGTTGCCGCCTCTTTTGCCGCTTTCTCGGCTTCTTTTAATTGCTTAAGCCTCTTTTGTTCAATCGGGTATCCTTCTTTGATTAGCCCGTTAGTTTTGGTTAGTAAGTCGATATATGAATTAAGATAGACATTGTAGCGGTCTTGAGCACTTACCGCCTGCCCCTTAGCCTTTGCTTCTACCTCCAAAGCGTATAGCGATTCTTCCAGTTTCTTATTGCTGTCTTCGGCTGCTTTGTCGGCTTTCTTTGCAGCTTCGGCGGCTGCTTTTGCCTGTGCTGCTTCGGCTTCTTTGGCTGCCCGATCTGCGGCGGCTTTTCGAACAGCTAACTCTTTTGTAATCATCCGATAGGTGATAGTCTCTTCCTTTGTCAGCTCTCCGTTTAGCTCTTTTCGTAGCTTTAATTCTTCTTTAAGCCATTCTAAAGTTTCTTTGTCTTCGAGACTTACCCCTTTTGTTTTTTTGCCTGTTTTTTTATCGATATATGTTTTGTTGACACGTGTCATAGCCTCATCGACTTCGACCTTAATATCACCCCATTTGCGGGATTCATTGTCTAAAAGGGTTTTAAGACTATTCACACTGTCAGTCATATATTCCCAAAACCCTTTAGCTGCCTTGTTCAGCTTTTCAAATACGGGATTTGCCATTGCTCCCACGGCTTCCATAAAATCGCCGAATGCGGCTTTGGCTTGCTCCCCGCTATCCGCCGCTTCTTTTGCAAAGCCTTTGTACTTACCGGCTATCAGGTCTATGGCATCGCCGTTTTTTAACTGCTCATCGGTTAGGTCTTTAATTTCGGCAATCTGCCGCCCCATAGTTCCTGCCATTCCGCTGTAGGTAGAATTAAGCGTTTCGGCTGCCGTTTTAAGGTCGATATGTTTAGCTGCTGCGTAATCCGCCGCCGCTCCCATTATCTTCATTATCTCGGCTTCCGTGCGGCCTGTGCTTGCGAGCTGTGCCATAATGTCAATGGTACCTTCGTCGCCGTAGTTGCTTATCTCTTGCAAGCCGCTTGCGAATTCCTTTAACCTCTGGACGCTTTCTTTTTGTAAATAAGGGTTATTCTCGGCGGCTTTTTGTAGGGCTTTCTCCGCTTTCTCCTGAACCTTAAATGCCTCGTTTGCGGCTTTTAGCGTTTCAATGAATTTCTTGGCTGCCATTACCGCAGCCGTAAGCCCTACAGCAACCGGTACCGCTGAACTTGCTATGCCCCCAAGTTTAGAAGCAAGCCCGCTCGCCGCCCCGCCTGTTTCATTAAATGCGGTTTTAAGGGCATTAGTTGCCTTTGTGCCTTTGCCCATATCCTTTGCGGCGTTGTTTACTTTGGATTTAACCCGCTTTAAGTCTTTGTCTAGTTCTGAGTCGTCTATTTTTGTCTTAAAATTTAATTCGCCGTCGTTTGCCATATTACTCAACCTTTGGATAGCGAGCTTTAATCTCCGCTATCTTTTTAAACCATACGGATTTTTCAAGGTCTCCCCGTAAAACCTGCATACCGAGCGGATCGGCTTCTCTTGAATACACAAAAAAAATTGAAGTTGACACAATTTCGAAATAATTGTATTATATGTATATGAAGAATTTTACTTATACTCTTATACTTATTTTTTCTATCGGAGTGATTACGGCTTGTGCTACCGTACAACCGGCAACCGACGAAAACCTCAAAGCAGAGGCAGTTTCTAAAAATGAAACCGCTACGCAGCCTACTCCGGAAGAAACTGCAAAACCTGCAAAGGCGGAGCCGGAAGAAAAAATTTCAGCCCCTATGTCCGATGAAGAAATCATTGAAGAATTTGACGGTGTTGTTATAACGAAAAAAGATAAGGCTCTGGCGAAATCCGAAATTGAGCAATTAGTAAACAAACTCAACACTATTACTGCCGAAAAGGATTATTCACGATGGCTGACGTATTTATCTCCTGCCTATAAAGAAGAATATTCAAAACAGGAGGTTTTAAAAAAGACATCGGAAGGATTACCCGGTATTGCAAGAGGTATTAACTTAAAAGACTTACGGGATTATTTTAATTATGTCTTTGTACCCTCACGGCAAAACAAGAGGGTGGTCGATATTGTATATTTATCGCCGGTAAGAGTGAAAGTTTTAAGTAAGGATAAAAACTCTCTTCGTATAATATATTATCTTGAAAAAATTAACGGGAGATGGCTTTTGATTCCGAAAACATAAAGATTTGATGTATTTTTATAGAGAGAGATAAACAGTTCGGCAGGAATTCTGCCTCACTGTTTATCCGGCGAGTTTGCCGCATCGGCAAACGCCGTATATTGTATGTAGTTTTGCAAAAGCAAAACTACTTGAAAAACTTTTTTCAAAAATTTGATAATTTTTTCAAATAGTTTTTATAGAGTGAGATAAACAGTTCGGCAGGAATTCTGCCTCACTGTTTATCCGGCGAGTTTGCCTTATCGGCAAACATCGCATTATATTATGTGCTTTTTCACTTCGTTGCAAAAGCACTGAAAAAACTTTTTTCGCAAATTAATATTTGCTGCAAAAACTTTTTATAGGAGGCATAAATATGCAAATATCAAAAGAATTGCTTGTGCAGTACAAGTCAAATTATGAAAAAGATTCCGTAAATAAGGCTATTGCCGGAGCAGTTGCGAGAGTCGGTTTACAGGAAGCATCGCTTAATAATGAAACCTTGAGGATTCATAACGGATATTTTTCCGATGAAACAAAACGCGGAGAAATTACTTCGCAAAAGTCCAGCGGAAGATGTTGGATGTTTGCTGCATTAAATGCTGCCCGCGTTAAAACAATCAATGAATTGAATCTTGAAACAATTGAGTTTTCACAAAACTATATGCTCTTTTGGGATAAGCTCGAAAAATCGAATTATTTTTTAGAGAGCATTTTAGAAACACTTGATGAACCCCTTAATGGTAGGCTTGTCGCTCACATTTTGTCAAATCCTGTTCAAGACGGCGGACAGTGGGATATGTTTGCGGGCCTTTTACGAAAATACGGTGCCGTACCTAAAGATGTTATGCCCGAAACTTTTCATTCTTCAAATACGCAAGGTCTTGTAGCTCAGTTGACAAGACGGCTTAGAAAATATGCACAAATTTTACGTGTAGAACACAAAAACGGAAAAGACATTGCTTCACTTAGGAAAATAAAAGAAGGGTTTTTATCGGAAGTTTATTCTCTTTTGGTAAAAGCCCTCGGCGTACCTCCTGAAAAATTCGATTTTGAATATCGTGAAAAAGGCGATGATAAAAAATTCCACAAGGATTGTAATTTAACGCCTCAAGAATTTTTTAAAAAATATATCGGTTGGAATCTTGATGATAAAATAAGTTTAATAAATGCTCCCACCGATGACAAACCATACGGCAGAGCATATACCGTAAAATTTCTTGGAACCGTAAAAGAAGAAAAACCTATTTGCTATATAAATGTTCCTATTGAAGTGTTAAAAGAAGCCGCAATAAAATCAATTAAGGCGGGGGAAGCTGTATGGTTCGGCTGCGATGTCGGTAAAATGTCAGTGCGTAAAGAAGGCATAATGGATATGGACATTTATAATTACGGCTTAACTATCGGCAGTCTTCCCGAGTTTTCAAAAGCTGAAAGATTGGATTACGGTGAAAGTCTTTTAACTCATGCGATGGTATTTACCGGAGTTGACTTGGATAAAGACGGAAAGCCGATTAAATGGCAGGTTGAAAATTCTTGGGGTGATGAACACGGCAGGAAAGGTATTTTCTCAATGAGCGATGCGTGGTTTGAAGAATATAATTATCAAATTATGGTAGATAAAAAATACGTAGACAAAAAATGGCTTAAAGCACTTGACAGTCCCGTTATTGCGCTTGAACCTTGGGATCCTATGGGTGCCTTGGCACAGTAAATGTAAATTCTTTTAATTTTAAAATACGCTGATTTAAAACTAAGGTTGTCTTGAGGTTAAAACAAAAACTATTCAAGCCTGCCTTAGTTTTTTGTTTACGGTGCGGGTATATCCATTTTATACGATTTATGGTATATTCATCCATTAAACATCGATAACGGAAAAAGTGAGGTTAAGCTATGCAGGGGAAAAAACAAACTGAAAAGGAAACCAAAGTAGGCAGTATTACTTATTATTCAAAAGAGCAGGTAGAATGCCCAGTATGCAATACAAAATTTAAACGGGAAGAATTACATTCGGGCGGAGGAAGACTTATAGCAGGTAATTTAACCGACGAGCTGAGACGCCTTTATGAACCGTCGGTAAAATACGGTGAAGTATATCCTACTATTTATAACTTAACTGTTTGCCCAAAATGTTTATATACGGCGTTTCCGCAAGACTTTAGTATTCCGTCAAAAGTAACAATCGAAAAACTTTTTGAAAATATTGAAGCAAGGTATACTTCCATAAAAAGGCTTTTTCATAATGTAGATTTTTCAAAATCAAGAGGATTAAATGAAGGTGCCGCTTCCTATTATTTATCAATTTTATGTTATGAACTTTTTGAAGAGAAATTCTCTCCTACAATAAAACAGGCAATTTGTGCTATTCGGGCTGCATGGTTATTTGATGATTTAGGTAAAAAATTCCCGGAAGAAAATTATAAGTATGTTTCTGATGTGTTTTACCAAAAAGCGACTTTTTTATATAGACGTGCAGTGGAACTTGAAAGCAGCGGAAAAGAGATCATTGCCGGTTTAAAATCTTTCGGTCCTGATGTAGACAAAAATTACGGATATGACGGAATTATTTATCTTGCTGCCTTACTTGAATATAAGTACGGTAAAAAGACCGACGCAGAGAATAGGCAAAAAAGAATGGAAAACCAAAAGTTTGCTTTGGCAAAAATGTTCGGTTTGGGAAAATCGAGCAAATCCAAGCCGGGTCCGCTTTTGGAAGCTGCACGGGATTTATATGATGCTTTAAAAGTAGAGCTTAAAGAAACGGAAGAAGATTAATGCAGCTTTCTCCTTTAAAAAATATTCTTTTAACCGTATCCTATGACGGTACCAATTTTTACGGCTGGCAAAAACAAACGAAAGCAGGTAACGAAGTTTTTCGTACGGTGCAGGGTGAATTGGAAAAAGCCCTTGCAAAAATTCATAAACACAAGATTGAAACAAACGGTTCAGGCAGGACGGACTCCGGTGTCCATGCCGTAGGTCAGGCTGTAAATTTCTTTAGTGATATACAAAGTATGCAGGCGGAAAATTTTATTCCGGCATTAAATTCAATATTGCCCCGCGATATCCGTATTGTAAATGCAGCGCAGGTTTCACCTAATTTACATGCGCGCTTTAGCTCTTTATCGCGAACATACCGTTATAGAATTAAATGTTCCAAGACAATTTTTGCGCATGAAGAACCTTATTGTCTACACATACGAAGGACTCCAAATATGTGTACATTAAACGAAATGGCATCTTGTCTTTCAGGCGAAATGGATTGTACGGTTTTTTCCGCTGCGGGCGATCAAAGTTTAAGCAAATCCCGTTTTATAAAAAAAGCAGTATTTTTTATTGAAGACGGTTTTTTAATTTTTGAAATTTGTGCAAACGCATTTTTATGGAAAATGGTGCGTTCAATTACCGGAACAATTTTACATGTAGAAGAAAAAGGCGGCAGTAAAGAAGAATTTACAGAAATTATTGTAAGCAAAAGACGTGAAGCAGCAGGCCCTACGGCTCCATCAAAGGGCTTGTTTTTTTGGGCTGTAGAATATCCTAACAATTTGCTTTTTTAATTTTCTTTAAATTTTCCGTATTGTTTTAAGGCATTTCCTATTGAAAACAAAACTATCATTGCCGAAAAAAAGCTGAAGATAATTCCTATAGATAAAAACATATTATAAAGCCCGTGTAAAATCCATGCAGAAAAAAAAGGCACAATTCTTTTTTTTAATTTTTGTGCCATACCTATTTGCAAATAATAAACACCGAATGCCGCATGCAAAAAGTTTGAAGTAATTAACCGTATTATAAAAAAATTGCCGGATTTAATGGTATATGCAAGTGTTTCAAAAGAAGCAAAAATAAAACCATAAAATATCGAAAGCAATAAAAGTACTCTAACTTGTGCCCTCATATCTCCCGGGAGATTTTCATCGAATTTCATAATTTTAGTTGCCCATAAAAATTTTAAAAAGATAAAAAATATAAGGGTTTTTATACATTCTTCAATCAAAGAAGAAATCACAAAACTTTCAAAAAGGATAACCGGTATGGAATTACAGGAGTGTAAAAAATCTAAAAAAACAAAATTAACGGCAGTTTGAAATAAAATAGAAATAATAACAGCCGAAAGTGAAAAACTAAAAATAAAAAATAAAGGCTTTGCGGACAAGTTTTCTTTTTTTGTAATTATGTACGCACAAATAAAAGCCGAGAAAAATGAAAACAGTATAACGGCTATAATTTTCATATCTTTTATAATATAATGAATAAAAATTAAAATCAAGTGGAGCGCATAAATGCTTTTTTTAATAGGAATGAGCCGTGCAGGTAAAACCGAAACGGGAAAAGCTCTAGCTGCAAAAAATAAAACGGATTTTTTTGATACCGATGCGGAACTTGAAAAAAAATACGGATTTGATATAGCTCATATTTATAAAACTTTGGGAAAAAAAGAATTCCGTACGGCAGAATTGGAAATTTTGCGTACTATAGTATTAAACTGTATAAATCCAAACTGCATCATAAGTACGGGAGGCGGTATTGTTGAAAATGCGGAAGCAGTGTGTTTTTTGAAACAATTCGACGATATTATTTTAATTGATACACCGCCGGATATAATTTTAAATAGAATAAAAACCGAAGCGGAAACGGGTAAAGGGTATCCCCAATTTTTAGGTAAAGATTTAAATTATGACCAAGCGAAAAAAGCTTTTTACAAAATATACAATAGAAGAATGAAAATTTATAAAGAGCTTGCAACGTCCTGTTTAAAAATTTTTTAATAGTATTTTGTGTACCTCGTTACCTTTTATTCGTGCGGAGGGTTTAATACCCGCCGTTCTTCGGCAATGTTCTGCGTCGGAGTTGTTGATTGAAAAAACTATTAATACGGATTTATCCTGATATTTGTGTTTATGAAAATAAAGTATAAAAATTATTAATTGGTTTATCGGAGAAAATAAAAAAAACTGCATTAAATATCCCGCTTTTATGATAAAATTTATTTTGTAATGCGGCATATTCATCCGTTGCGCATAATTTTTTTATCGTATATAATTGCCCCATGCACACTGAATACTTAAAGAATTTATTGGAACAGATAAAAAACGGTTCACTCTCGGTAGCAGACGGTTTGGAAAAACTGAAAAATTTACCGTATGCCGATTTGGATTTTGCAAAATTGGATTTTCACCGTGGAATACGCACCGGTGTTCCCGAAGTCATTTATTGTGAAGGCAAAGCCGTTCCGCATATTAAAATAATAGTAGAGGCAATGCTGCAAAACGGACAGGAAAATATTTTAGCAACTCGTACAAGCAAAGAGGCTTTTGCCGTAATTAAAGAAGCCGCCCCTGATGCACTGTATTATGAAATTCCTCGTCTTGCTGTTATAGAAAGAAAGCCATTAAAAAAAAAGCAGTCCGTCATTGCCGTTTGCACCGGCGGTACTGCCGATATTTATGCGGCGGAAGAAGCTGCAATTACGGCAGAACTTTTCGGCAATAAAGTAGTGCGGCTCTATGATATCGGCATTGCAGGGCTTCACCGGCTTTTAGATAAACTGGAAGTTATTCAATCGGCAAGTGTAATAATTGCCGCCGCAGGAATGGAGGGGGCCTTACCGAGCGTCATCGCCGGATTGGTCGCAAAACCGGTTATTGCCTTACCAACGAGCGTCGGCTACGGCGCAAGTTTTAATGGTCTTGCAGCACTTTTAGCAATGCTGAATTCCTGTGCATCCGGCGTGAGTGTCGTTAATATCGATAACGGCTTCGGGGCAGGCTACTTGGCAAGTCTAATCAATAAATAAGACTATACTGAGGAAATGATATAGCATATCCGCTAAAGCTGAGCCGTATCTTTAATAATTTTTTAAAATTTTTTCTATTTTTTCTTTTCCGATTGTTTTCATAAAACCTGCAAGGCGCGGACCTTGATCTTTGCCGATTAAGGCTTGATAAACTGCAACAAATAATTCTTTCGGCTGCAAACCGCATGCAGCAGCTGTATCATACAAGGCTGTAGAAAATTCTTTTTCTTCCATGCCGTCCATTTTAGGCAAAAGCTCGTCTCGTATTTTCTTTACAGCTTTTAACGGCAGCTCCGTAAGTGCTGCAACGGAACCGTCCGCCCGTAGTGCAAACTTAAATTCTTCGGGAGCACCGCCGTCGGTAATCCAGTTCCATGCACAAGCGGCTCTGGTTCGTAAGCGGTCAAGCTGTTCGGCTTTTACATCCGGCAGGCTTTTTATGACGGCTTCAATATCGCCCGAATTTATCTGAAGCAGATTGCATAAATGTCTAAACGGGATTTGGTATGAAATACACGGAGGCATTTTTTCAATTTGAGAAAGCTCATAAATTCTATATTCTTTTTCAAATACATCATCATTTTTGGCTTTTTCTATTTTCCATGCAATACGTTCCGTTTTGTCATAATCTTCATAAATCTTAATGACATCCAAATCAAAGCTAATAACAAATTCCGTGTTAGGACGAGTGCTTGCAAAAAGATAGCGGGCTACTTCCGGCTGGTATACCTCCAAGACCTGCTCCAAACTGATAACTTTCCCTTTGGAAGAAGCCATTTTTCCGGGTACACCTTTTAAACCGATAAAATCATAGCGGAAACTTACAGGGGCAGACCAATTATAGATTTTATCCGAAACAAGACGGGCCGTATCGAACGAACCTCCTTGCGAGTGATGATCTTTTCCGGCAGGCTCAAATACGGTTTGTTCATATCCCCATCGCATAGGCCAGTCTACGCGCCAGCCGAGTTTTGCGGTTTTTGCTTTGCGGAGGTCAAGCGTTTCTTCATGACCGCATTTGCAGGTATAATGGAGCGACCATTCTCCATCCCAAGCATCGACGGCAGTGGTGTCTTTATTACAGGCTGTACAAAAAACCGAAACAGGCCAATATTCACCCGTTATTTTATGTTCTTCATCGCGGTAGGTGTTTAAAATATCTTTGAGTTCGTCTCGTGCGTCCATGGCTTTTTTCATTCCCTCTGCATACAGTCCCGCTTGGTACCGTTCCGCTTGATAGAGGTATTCGGGGTGAATCCCGACACGAGGCAAGACCGCTTCTACATCATGCTCATGGTGCCTTGCATAATTTTCATCCCTCTCAAATGTATCGGGAACCATAGTAATGGGATAGCGGAGGTATTTTTCGAGAACCTCCGGTTTCGGCATATTCAGCGGAACCTTACGGAATACGTCATAATCGTCCCAAGAATAGATAAAGCGTACATTTTTTCCGCGGCTGCGTAATGCACGCACTACTAAATCAACTGAAATAATTTCTCTAAAATTGCCTACGTGAACAGTACCTGACGGAGTAATACCGGAAGCGCAAGTATACACCTCCAAATCGCCTCGTTCACGGATGATTTTTTCTGCGGTTTGATCCGCCCAATGTGATAACTTCTTTTCTTTTTGCATAAAGTCAGATATTCCTAAACTACTATTTCTAAATTTTTGTCAATTACGGCATATATATCCGCAATACCTTGTTTATTTTCCTTTTAATAAAATTGCAAAGGGATTGTATTTAGTCCCATCATCGTCTTTTCGCGGGCGGCTTACTCCCCGTTCACCTCGTTCTGCAGGAGCTTTTCCGTTGCGGTGAGTTAAACTTTTTTCGCCTTGCACGGCAGGAGCTGCTTTTTCGGAAGCTGATTTTACGGTTAATGTTTTTCCGTCTTTTGTTTTAACGACAAGCTTTTTAAGTTCAGTTTTTTGTTTTGCCGTAAGTTTTCCGCTCTGACCGCTTTCCGATTTTCGGCTTAAAGAAATGCGGCGGCGGTCTTCATCAAGTGCAATAATTTTGCATTCGACAATATCGCCGACTTTGACTGCCTCCAACGGGTCTGAAATAAACTTATCGCTCATTTCAGAAATGTGCAGTAAAGCGGTTTCTTTTATTCCTAAATCAACGAAAGCACCGAAATCAACTACATTTTTAATTTTGCCCTTTACTGTCATACCTATTTTTAAATCTTCAAATTGAAGAACACCCTGCTGCATTATCGGTTTAGGACAATCTTCACGCGGATCCCTGTTCGGCTTTTTCAGTTCTTCTATTATATCGCTGATTGTTTCATCACCG
Organism: uncultured Treponema sp.; assembly: GCA_938045195.1. GTDB lineage: Bacteria > Spirochaetota > Spirochaetia > Treponematales > Treponemataceae > Treponema_B. Next base: position 7,249 of record CALINC010000076.1, on the reverse strand, counting down.
ATATTGAACTGCGTTTTTATTTCATTGCGGAGTGCCCCTGAAACCTCTTCACTTTTATGAATAACTTCGTAGATGATTTTTCCCGCTTCGTAGTTTTCGGGATGAACCCAAGAATTATCTAAAGGATTTTCGCTTTCGGGGATTTTTAAAAATCCTGCACACTGTTCAAAGGTTTTCGGGCCCATACCGCTTACTTTTTTTAATTGCTCGCGGCCGGTAAAAATGCCCTCGCTTTCGCGGTGTGCAACTATTTTTTTTGCAAGGCTTGAGCTGACACCCGAAACATATTTTAAAAGAGAAGCACTTGCCGTATTTAAATTAACGCCGACTTTGTTTACTACCGAACCGACAACGGCATCCAATTCTTCACCTAATTTTTTTTGATTTAAATCATGCTGATATAAACCGACTCCGATAGACTTAGGGTCTATTTTAACTAATTCGGCAAGCGGGTCTTGCAGTCTTCTGCCGATTGAAATTGCACCTCGGATTGTTAAATCCAAATCGGGGAATTCTTCGCGGGCAACATCGCCTGCAGAGTACACCGAAGCACCGTCTTCATCTACAACCGTATACAAAACCGACGGGCAATTTTCTTTTATTACTGCGGACACGATTTCCTGCACTTCATGTGAACCGGTGCCATTACCGACTGCAATTAGCTGAACATCATATTTTTTTATCGCTTCGGTAATTGCTTTTTTTGCGTCTTCCGTCTTGTTCTGAAAAATTACAAATGAACCTAAATATTTTCCGGTAGCGTCAAGGGCTGCGCATTTTGTTCCCGTGCGGATACCGGGGTCAACTCCGAGTACACGGGTGCCTTTTATCGGCTGAGTCATCAAAAGATGCTTTAAGTTTTCACTGAAAATATTGATACCGTGTCCGTCCGCATTTTCTGCCAAATCGCTTCGGATTTCGCGTAAAACGGCGGGGCTTAATAAGCGGATCAAACCGTCTGCAATCGCTTCTTTATGGTAGTCATTGTACATGGTGTAGCGGTTTTGTAAAAGAGCGATTGCCTCGTCAAGGTTTACATCAATTTTTACTTCGAGAACACCCTCCCGCTCTCCGCGGTTTATGGCAAGGACACGGTGCGGTTTTATTTCGTTTAAATTTTCGCTGTAATCCCAATACATTTGATAGACGGATGTTTTCGCTGCATCTTCTCCGCCGATGCCCTTAACTTCAAATTTACCCGTTTTAATAAAATAATTGTGAATTGCTTTGCGGTTTTCGGTATCTTGGGCAATTTCTTCAGCGATAATATCGGCGGCACCGGAAAGCGCATCTTGTACCGTAGGAACTGCTAACTCTTCGGTTTCAGGTTCCGTAACAACAAAGTCTTTTGCTTTTTCTTCAAGCGGAGCGGCTTCCAAAGTTTTCATAAAATCGGCAAGCGGCTGAAGCCCTCTTTCTACAGCAAGCATGCCGCGTGTTTTCTTTTTCTTTTTGAAAGGCAGCCAAATATCTTCAAGCTCCGTGAGCGTTGCGGCTTTCATAATATTTTCGTAGAGTGTGTCAGTCAATTTTCCCGCAGCAAAAATACCGCGGACAATTTCAAGACGGCGGGTTTCCAAATTCGTGTAAGACTTAAAGAGGCGGTCGCTGTCCCGGACTTGCACCTCATCGAGTGAGCCGTGCATTTCTTTTCTGTACCGCGAAATAAAGGGAATAGTACAGCCTTCATTCACCAAACCGATAACTGCGGAAACTTGCTGTATTTTGATATTGAGTTCTTCGGCAATCCGCTTCATAATATCGACCTCATTTACTGTAAGGCCGTCAATAATTTCTTGTGTAAATTCCATATCTTGCTAGTATAATTATTCTTATAAAGAAAATCAAGAGACCGCATTGCCTCAAGTTAAATCTAACCGAAAAAAAAGCGGTTCATCACATAAAAATCTAACCCAAGTATAATAAGCCTAACGGGGCTAAAAATGGGATTAGATATGAAAATGAAAAAGAACTTAACAGCGAAACGGCACGCCCTCGAAAAAAACTTAAGTAAACTCATTCCTGTTAAGATAAAAGTAGTGCATAGTGATAACGAATTTCGGTTAGATTTTTACGTGAGTAAATACGTATCTTAATCGGAATAAAATTGCGTTTTTGGTATAAAAAATCTTAAAAAAAATTCAAGTTCCAAGCAATATTGCCGATAATAAGGATACAAACCGAGAAAACAGAAACGGCGCGTCTTTTTGGACATCCGGGTGCCGTTTTTTATCGGATGATATTTTGTACGTTTTGAAGTTTTCAAGAACGGTAAATTAGAGATTGGCAAAAACTTGCCAATCTCTTTTTTTATTTATTCGTATTTTCTTTAATCAGATTTCGCAGTTCGTAAATTTCCCTTTCTTTTGAGGGGTCTGCGGTCGTTAATTCTTCAATTTTAGAGCAGCCGTGTAAAATTGTTGTGTGATCGCGCCCGCCGAATTCATTACCGAGCTCGGTTGTAGAACACTCGGTCATTTCACGGCAAAGATACATTGCGATATGACGCGGTTGGGCAAAACTCTTGGTTCTTTTTTTACTTTTAATATCGGCAACCGAAATATTATAATAATTTGCTACCGTTTTTTGAATAATATCGACGCTGACATTTCTTTGCCGTGTTGAACCGAAAAAGTCTTTAAGTAAATCCCTGGCTGTTTGTTCGGTAATTTCTTTCTTTGTAATTTCGCTGTAAGCTATCAGTTTTGTAAGGGCAGCTTCCAAATCTCTGATATTTGAAGAAACATTTTTTGCAATAAGCTCAATTATTTCATTATTCACGGTTACAGTGTGTTTTTCTAGCTTTTTAAATAGAATTGCACAACGTATTTCGTATCCGGGTGTTTGTAAGTCTACCGATAAGCCTCGTTCAAACCGCGATTGCAGCCTTTGTGAAAGGTTTTTTAATTCTGACGGCGGTCTATCGCATGTAAAGACAATCTGTTTATTCCGTTCATATAATTCGTTGAACGTATGAAACAGTTCTTCCTGAGTTTCAGTTTTACCTTGAAAAAAATGAATATCGTCTATCAAGAGTACATCCGCTGAGCGGTATTTGCTTTTAAAAGCAGGCATTGTCTTTTTATTTATATGTTCAATAAATTCGTTGGTAAATTTTTCAGCAGTTACATAAATTACTTTCAGTTTGGTAGTTTTCCATATATTATTGCCTATTGCCTGCATTATATGTGTTTTTCCCAGACCGACACCGCCGTAAATTAAAAACGGATTATATGCCGTCCCCGGATTTTTGGTTATGGCAATAGCAGCATTGGCAGCAAAATTATTATTGGGACCAATTACAAAATCTTCAAAATTATAATCAGGGTTTAAATCGGGATGCTGACTTCGCAGTTCAGTATTTTTTAAAGAGGGTTTCTTTTTCGGTGCAGCAACGGCGGTTTGTTCTTCTCCATTTTTATCTGTATCGGAATCTTCATCCGTGGAGGGTTTTTCTACAGTTCTTTCTTGTACCGTAAATTCTATGTTTAAATTTCTCCCCGAAAGCTCTAAAAGTTTGTGTTCTATTTCAACTTTATATTTTTGCATTATCTGCATTTTTATAAAATTTGACGGTACCGTTATAACTATCGTATTTTCCCTAGAAGAGGCATAAGAGGCAACGGGAAAATAAAGCGAAAAGGTAGATACCGGCAAATCTTCTTTAAATTGTTTAACAACTTCATCCCAAAAAATTTTATAGTTCCATTCACTCATGCGGGCTATTATACTACGTCTTTACTTTTTTTTTCAATAGAGGACTAAAATGCTTTTTCATGCCGATGATGTGAGATACATATTTCCGTCTATGAATGTTTCCGGCTATTGACTTTTATATAATTTAGTTATAAGCCAGGCTGTTCGTTTATTGAAGATTCAATAAGCCATAAAGGTGTGATAAACATTCCGGCTTGAGATACAAGCATCCATGTTTATCTTCGAGTTTGCCTTTCGGAGCATTCCGAAGAAGAAGTTATCACAAGAGAATACATAACAAATGGCGAAGCCGATCTTGTCGCTATTATAGCGGATGCCTCGCAATTAAACCGAAGCCTCTTTATGTTATCAGATTATGCCGATATACAAGTGCCGGTTGTTCTCATTATGAATATGATAGATATTGCGCATCAGCAGGGCAAGACGATAGACATTGAAGGGTTGCAGAAAGCACTTAATATACCGGTTATCCCGATCGTTGCGGCGGATAAAAAAGAATACGCTGCCCTGTATGACTTTTTAGAACACGGGAACGGAGTGCTTTTAAAAGATGAAATGTTGAAAACATTGTACGAGGATACGCTCGGCGAAAAATACCGCATATTGGAAACATATATTCCGAAAGACGGTATCGGCGTTTTTTCACAAACATGGATTGTAAGTAAGCTCGTTGAAAAAGATCAAAAAGTAATTGAATTGGTACAAAAAGCTGTTGACGCAGCGCAATTTAAAAATATTGAAAGCGCATTGCAGGGCTCATTATTTCTATGTTAATAGGCTTCCCTTTGATGGGCATATTCGGACTTGCTATTCCGCAGCTGTCCGGTTTACTGGCAAAAGGACTTGTGCCGCTCGGTGTCGCAAACTGGATAATCTCGCTTATATGCGGTGCCGTGATGACTGCCGTTACGTTTGCGCTTATGATGGTCAGTTATGCATTCGGCGTGAGTTTGGTGTTCGGCTTTTATGGAAGATGTCGGATATATGGCACTATATTTTTTCCGCACTTGTAATTGCTGCTATTGCATATCGCATAGGAATGATAATCTTTTAAAAAAGAAACGACCGTAACATGCTTATACGCTTATTGGAATTGTTAAAATCGGGAAAAAGTTATACGCTTCAAGAACTCGCCGAACTTGCGGATATGAATACCGCAAGCGTCAAGGCGGAAATAGAATACCTTGAACACACCGGTTATATTAAAGTCGGTACTATTCAAAAAGAAGCAGAAACAACAGCATACTGCTCCTGCAATCATCACTGCAAAGGATGTAACGGATGCAATCGAAGTTTCTATTGCCGTAAAAATGGTATCGAAATCCATGTTTAACTGCGCATTAGTATTGGCCGTTTTGTTTTGTATACCCGCTGTACTAAAGTGCGCTTTTTTAGTATGTTAGTACGTCAACGGTTTTTATGGCAACCGTATTTTTATTGATAGGCATTTCTGAAAATCCAAACGGTTCAGGGATGTTTTATACTCATAAAGGACGCCTCATGAATACTTTTTATAACGCAGAAGAAACATCAAAAGAAAAAACAAGCGATAGCGCAAATGATCAGCTGATGCAGAAGTTCTTGAATACCCGTCAAATTATCTTGTCGGGTGAAGTGAATAAAGAACTGGCGGAAAAAGTTATCCGCCAGCTTTTGATACTCGAATCTGATTCCGCTTCAAAACCGATTTACGTGTATATCGATTCTCCTGGTGGAGATGTTGATGCCGGTTTTGCAATTTTTGATATGATCCGGTTCATTAAACCGCCGGTTTATACGATCGGGATGGGATTGGTAGCCAGTGCAGGCGCGCTCATTCTTTTAGCGGCGCCGAAAAACTATCGGCTTGGTCTGCCGAATAGTCACTACCTTATCCATCAGCCGCTCTCCGGTATCAAAGGGGTCGCGACGGATATCGAAATCCATGCAAAAGAAATTGAAAAAATCCGCGCAAAAATCAATGCGCTTATCGCCGAAGAAACCGGTAAGGATGTATCGGACGTTGCTAAAGATACCGACCGCGATTACTGGCTTTCGGCAGACGAAGCAGCCGCTTACGGGCTCATCTTACAGGTCATTAAAACCCGCAGCGATCTTCCCAAAAAATAAATCAAAACCGCAACGGACGGCGGTGGTTCCATATAGCAGCGACGTTTTTACTGCGAAACCACTGACGTCCTGTCAGCAGAAACGATATTTTTTGCATTTTCTCTGCCCAACAAATTAATGTATTGTCAATTAAATTAGTGTTTCTACATCTTCCTTATTTAGGCCTGTTGCTTTTGCGATATTTTCCACAGATAAGCCAAATTGCAGAAGATTTTTTGCCGTTTCGAGCGCTTTTTGGCGAGAACCGCGTTCAAGCCCTTTCCTCTCCGACTCGCTTATCATTGATAACCGGTCGCTTTCATACTCCCATGCTGCTTCATACCGCTTCCGCTCTTGCTCATCAAGATAAAAAATATCCATCACTTTATTTGCCTTGGTCATTACCGGATTTCCCTGTGCCAACATTTTCCTTCCCTCCTTGCTGTCCGTTTTGATAAACATAAGCCATTTCTCTAGACTTGTCAAATTCTCTTGCTTGAGCTTTGTTAAGTCTAAAAAATGGATTTCCAATAGTTCATCCAAAAGCGTTTGTTCTTCGCTTTCCCGTATCTGATAAACCGAATGTACCTTACGGCTTAGCGTAAACGGACTGTTAAGAACATTAATTGCAATACACTTTTTTAACTGTGTATACTGGAAGCCTCTCATAAAATGTTCATGAATCAGTTTAGAGCAGTAAAAAATACTTCGCTTTGGGTAATACTCAAAATATGTGTTCTGCATCTCAACATCAATTTTGCGCCCGTCGTTTAAGCGAATTTTTATATCGAGCCGTCCGGTTTTCTGATTATAAAATTGCGGAATCTGCTCGCTATTTTCGATATGGACATCACCAAAGTCATCTTTGCTCAAAAGAGTAACCAAGGAAATAAACTCAATCATAATATCCTTATTTTCCTCGGTTCCAAAAAGCTTTTTGAACGCATAGTCATTTCGCGCCGTAAAACGCATTGGGATGTTATAAGGTTTTCTGACCATCTTTCACATCCATGAATATACCTTTATATACATCACGGATAGGAAAATGGCTAAGAATTACAAAAAAAATTTCCATTTTAATTACAAACATACAAAAAAACCGCCCCCAGACAGAAGTTTTCTCCGACGTGAAAGCGGTTTTATTAATTTGTAATGTGTAATGCGTAATCAAATTACCGCTGTGGGAGAAGGTACCAAACCTTCCGCACAAATAATACCCCGGATCAGTTCCATACAAGTGGTCGTTTGTTGTCGGATAGCCGCTTATCAAGGTATTCCTTATTTAAGTGCAGCTCTTTTACCAATGTCCGCATTTGATCGGCGGAGAGCAAATTCTGTTCGGCAAAAAGAAATATGAGCGCACGTTCTGCAATGCAGGGAACGCGGAGTGCATTCATCCGTTCCGGCGAAGGATTGGCGCAATCGAGATATTCGGTCTTAAACG
>CALINC010000075.1 GCA_938045195.1 uncultured Treponema sp. | reverse complement strand
CAATTATCCATTACACATTATCAATTAGTCCGGCACTTCCACTTCTTCTTTGCCTAAGGTTTTACAGAGTTTACCCTATTCTTCGGTAAATCCGACCCCATTAACTTCCAAATAAAGCCTAATCTTTTTTATAAAAGCGGTTTTTTGTTCGGGTGTTATACCCTTTAGTGTTTCCGTAAAATCCGGAACCACCATATTTGAAGAAGCTGCCCAATACCGTGCATCTGAAGCCTGACTGTCATAAGCAGTAGCTTGCGAATTAACCGGAGCAAGACCCGTTACCCGCGATAAGAGAGCCTGTCCGTCATTCGAAGTGATAAAGTCAAAAAATTCATCGGAAAGATTTTTATTTACACTCTTTCCGTTTATAGTTGCAAAAACAAATACATTTGCTGCAAGATTTTTATACTGCATTTTATTAGAAACCGGAATCGCTGCGGCAGTAAACTTATCCGTAACCTCTTTTTTAATTTTACGGTATTGCTGCAAACTCATAAATCCTACAGCTGCATTTTTAAATTCCATAAAAATTTCAACATCTCGGTCAACAAGCCTAAACCATTCGGGATGCAAAAGACCTTTTTGCCGCCAATCAATTAAAATATCCAAAACTTGTTTTAAACCGGAAGGAATTGCCCTATTCTCCTCCTCACTTTGAATAAATTGTGCCAATTTTTCTCTATCGGCATTCGGCACAACAAAATTCATTATAGCGGATATTAAAAATAGCAGCGTTTTATCATCGGCACCGGAACACACAAGCGGATAGCTAACGCTTTCTTTGCACTTCATAAATGCCGAAGTCCAGCCCTCAATAGTTTCAGGAGTGTTAATCTGCAAATTCTTAAAAATATCGGTATCATATACAAATGCAAACGTATTAAGCAAAACAGGATATGTATAGGGCTGCGTATTATCTTCATCCGGCATAAAAACATTATGCAAAAACGTAGACGGCAGTTTGTTATAGTTTTCCGCATTTATAACATTAAAATAATATCGTGATTCAAATACGCTTCTGCCGTCTTCTGCGATAACTGCAAAAATAGTTGAATCCTGTTTTAAAAAATCTGCAAGCGGTTTTGCGCCGTTATATTTTTTAAAATTAAAAGGAAGCGACGCAAGCGGCGAATTGTCCGTTTTCGGCATAAACTTTTCCGCCAAAGCCGCTTCAATTTTTGCAGCTTCCGGCTCAGGAATATTATACAACAGAACGGATTGTCCCGTTTTTTTCCCAAATGCCAAAATTATGTACAAAGCAGCGGCAAAAACAATTATAACCGAAAATACAATAATAAAAACTTTATTTTTATTCATTTAGACTGCCTTATATTATTTCCCTCCGCCGAAAACTTCAACGTCCAAAAATGCGCATACGGGGCTTGCATGCCCGACGGCAATTTCTTGATTGGGTTCGCCCTTTCCGCAAGACGGCGTACCGAAAACTTCAAAGGTAGACTTATCTCCTACAGCACAAAGATTGCGCCAAAAATTTTGAGAAATACCGCGGTAATTCGGGTCGCGGACGGTTTTTGTCAGTTTTCCGTTTTCGATAAGTTTCCCGTATTCACAGCCGAACTGGAATTTATTGCGGTAATCGTCAATCGACCAAGACCTATTTGAAGTCATTAGAATTCCTTTCTCTATGGAAGAAATGATTTTGTCAAAACTGCTTGTACCCGGTTCTAAATTTAAGTTTGCCATACGATCAATCGGCGGACGGTTCCACGACGTTGCTCTTTGGTTGGCAACAATACGCTCCTCAAAAAGAGGGCTTCCTTTGTAAAGGCGGCTGGCACTTTCAATGCCCCCTAAGGCGCAAACCAAAATACCGTTTTTTATTATAAACATTTTCTTCGCTTGAGTTCCGGTTTGATCAGCCGCAAAAGATGCCGTCTGATATGGAATTGTCGGGTCAAAACAGATATTCATCAATTCCGAACCATATTGAAATTTACCTATATCTTCAGGCTTTATAAAACTGCCGCCCGCATAATTCCGCTCATCACCTATAATCCGGTCAATTTCAAGAGGATGACCTACACTTTCATGTATCTGCAAAATCATTTGATCGGGCATAAGAACAAGAGTGCGCCTATCGGAGGGACAAGGTTCGCAAGACAAAAGCTCTACGGCTTCATTCCCTACCCTTTCAGCCTCGGTTTTGGAGCGTACAAAATTTAAAAATTCACAGCCCCCCTGAAAGGCTCTTGCACCGGAGCCGTTCCATGTCCTCCGCTGAATTATATCACCGCGCCTTGCAGCGGCACCGAAGCCAGAAAACACCGAGTGAAAATTCTGCAAAATATTTCCGCCTGAAGAAGTTAAAAGTTCAATTTCCTCTTCCCGTAATTGCACATAAGAATACGTATCAATAATCTCATCGGAAACTTTTAATATCCTGCAAATTTCAAAAAGCCAATCGAAAATTTCAGCTTTTGATGGATATGTTTTTTTACCGCGTAATGTTTCGTATTTTAATTCTCCAATAGGCCGAATGCCGGAATTAAAGTCGGCAATTTTAAAACTTGCCGCCGCAGAAGCCGCATTAAAAGCCTGCTCCGCAGCCGCAGCCGCACCTTGAGGCGTTAAATCCTGCGAAGCTGAATATGCGAGATGCCCTTTATATAAAACTTCAACCATAAATCCCGCATCCGTAAAAGCGGAAGCATTTTCAAAAGAAGCATCTTGTGTAAAAAAAGAAGTATTTTTTTTATGATGAATACGAAGCGTTACCAGCTCCGCCTTAGGTACTGCATTTTTTGCAGCTGCAAGTAAACTATTCGATGTATAAGCCATAATTCCTCCAAAAATTACAATAATATATATTATACCATAAATGTATGGAAATGAATATAGGGCGGTTCTATCGCATATCTACCGCTTTTCCTTCGGTTTTAAATTGCCCCCGTTTTTTTCTGTAAACAAAAAGCTGTGCTCTATCGCTTTCACGGGACATGCTTTGATACATTCGCCGCAACGTATACATTCGGGGCTGTTAGGCGTTTTATATGTCGGAATATCGAGTTTACAGGTACGTTCGCACTTTTTGCACTTTATACATTTATCGTTTATTTTAAGACGATACAAACTTACCGGATTAAATATACCTAAAAATGCGCCGAGCGGACACAAAAAACGGCAAAAAGGACGGTATAGTATTATTGACAAAAGCGCAACAATTATCAAAATTGTGAGTTTAAGCCCGAATAAGGCACCCAATGAAGAAACCAAAGCTTTATTTACGGCTACCAGCGGTAATGCTCCAAACAAAATACCGGACGGGCATATATATTTGCAAAAATACGGGTCGCTCATTCCGTATTTATCTTGAAATGCAAAAGGCAGCACAAAAACAAAAAATAGAAGAATAACATATTTTAAATATTTTAATACGGCTGCAATTTTTTTTGGAACTTTTAATTTGAATAAAGGAATTTTATCCAACAAATCTTGAAAAAGCCCGAACGGGCAAAGATAGCCGCAAAAAAGTCTTCCTGCGGCTATCGCAAACAGCGACAATAAGCCCACAACATAAAACGCAAAGTTAAATTTACTGCTTCCTATTGTTGCTTGTATTGAGCCTATAGGACAGCCGAACAGGGCTCCGGGGCATGAATAACAGTTTAACACGGGAACACAGGCTTTTTTTAAAGGACCTTTATAAATCTGTCCCCGTAAAAAGCCTTTAAGATTCCCGTCAAGAGCCAGCATTCCCAATGCTTGAATGAGATGGCGTTTTTTATTCAGAGTTTTCTGTATTTTCTTTTTAGCCAATTCCTATACACTCCATACAAATATTTACGGCTTTTTTTAAGACTACCGCAACTTCGCCGCGGTAAATTCCAAAAAGCATTACAGCCGACGCCAAAACAATTAAAAGTACTGCTGTCAGTTTTTTATTCATTATGCGAAGCCCCTTAATTCCCTATAAATAGTGCTATTTTTTTACGGCTTTTAAGGCATTTTCCATAGCTTCGGTAAATTGGTCAAGATTTTTACTTCCGATGATAATATCGTTAACCGAAGATGCTATGATGTTGCCTTTTTTATCTACAAAAATAGTCGTAGGTAGAGCTTGAATACCTTTTAACAAGACGTTTAGAGTGTCGTTATTTTGCAGAACAGTATATTTACAACCCGCATCCGAAATTATTTTTTTTGCCGTTTCAAGTGAATTTTGCTCGCTAGGGCTTACGTCGAGGGTAACACCTATTACATTGCAGCCTTTGTCTTTAAAATTTTCATAAAGTTTGACAATTTCGGGTAATTCTTTTTTGCAAGGACCGCACCAAGTTGCCCAGATATTTACCATTGTAACGTCATAGTCTTTTAAAATATCACCGGTTACTTTGTTTCCATAAAGATCAATGGTATCAAAGTTTAGTCCTGTTATGGTAGCAATCATTTCGGCTTCGGCAGAAATCGGGTCAGTACACTTAATTGACGGAATTATAGGTCTAACTTGCGAAATCATTTCTTCATAAATTTTAGCGGATTTTTCGCTTAAACCTTCGGGGTCAAAATCGGCAATAGCCAAAACTTGTGTAAACTGCTCGGTTTTTCTGATGACTTCATTATTGGGCAGTCCTGTGAGTTCTTCAAGAGTTTGATTACCTATCAACGGGGTACGCAAAACAACAAGTTTGTAAATAGGCTTAAGATTCGGATTAATTTCTTTATCTATCATTTCCCATTTTTGCTCAGAGTTTAATGATTTGTTATTTATAATCTCTCCATATTTTTCAATTAATTCATCGGAGAAAAATTCATATAAATAAACTTTGTATACAACCTCATCCGTCTTCTTATCTTCAACACCAACGCTGGTATCCGGATTAACGTTGTCCTCATAGGTATCAAAAAAGGCAGGTCGGTGCAATTTAAAACCTATGGGCTTAAAATAGCGCCACCCCTCAGCTCTTTCCTCATCGGAAATTTCAAACACTTCTTCTTTACTTCCTCCTGCAAACAATGCTGCGGAAATCAAAGAAAATACAACAAATACCACAAAAAATTTATAATTTTTTTTCATGCAAATCCTCCTCAAATAGAAATGCTGTGGTTATTATACTATTTATTTTTATATTATGCAAGCAAAAAATCTTTTAGAATGCTAAAAACATAAAAAAATTCCATTTTTTTATGTTTTTTTTGTTAAAAGCACTTGACTTTTATGTAAAAATATGCTAACTTAACACTAGGCACAGACATGCAGGAGGTTTCCCAAACTTTCTGCGAAAGCGTTCATAAAAGTATTTTCTATGAATGGTTTATACTCTATTCTTGATCCCTCGGGCTTGCATACTCCCCGAGGGATTTTTTTATGTATTAAAAGTAAGGGGCAGCATTAACCATATCCCTATAATCGGTTTTTGATCTTTATAAAGCCCGCCGGTTGATATTGCATCCGGCGGGCAGTGTTTTTAATCGGCACTGTTACGCCGATTAAACTATTTAAAATAGCCGCTATTTTCTCATTGCTTTAATTTCTTCGGCACGCCTGCATGCATGAAAATGACCGTTTCCGATATCCGTTAAAACAGGTTCTTCCTCATTGGCACAAGCCTCCACAGCATAGGGACATCGGGTATGAAAGCGGCAGCCTGAGGGGATATTTGCCGGTGATGGAATTTCACCGGAAATAGGCAGTTTTTTAATTATGTCCAGCATTCCCGATTTAGGTTCCGGTACGGCTTCAATAAGGGCTTGGGTATACGGATGCATCGGATTATCAATAACATCGTCAGCCTCCCCCATTTCCATAATACGCCCCAAATACATAACGGCAATTCTATCGGTAAAGTATCTGGCGGTAGACAGGTCATGCGTTATATATAAATAGGTTAAGCCAAGTTCCCGCTGAACATCGCGCATCATGTGAAGAATTTCCGCTCGTGTTGAAAGGTCAATCATCGAAACCGGCTCGTCAGCCACAATAATTTCGGGGTTTAAGATAAGGGTTCGTGCCGTAGCAACCCGCTGCCTCTGACCACCCGAAAGCATGTGCGGATAACGCCCCATAAATTCTTCAGGCGGATTAAGTTTAACTTCTCTTAACGCCTTTATAATTTTCTCGTCATTTTCTTTTCTATTCCCTTTAATTTTATGAATAATTAAAGGCTCTTCCATTACATCGCGAATTTTAAAACGGGGGTTCATCGACGCATAAGGATCTTGGAAAATCATCTGAACTTGACGGCGGTATTTTGCAGTACGTTCTTTATCGCTGGCGGTAACATCTTCACCATTGTAAATAACTTTACCGGCGGTCGTAGAATGCAGTTTCATGGCAATTTTTCCAATTGTAGTTTTACCGGAACCCGATTCGCCGATAAGCCCGAAAATTTCGCCTCGTCTGAGCCGTAAGGTAACGTCATCAACAGCTTTAATCTTCTTTATATTCCCCTTCCCCAAACTTGCTAAAAGACCTAGGTGCGGCTCAAAGTATTTCTTTATGTTTAAAAGTTCCAAAATATAATCATTAGGATCTATCTTTTTTTCGGTATCGCTCATTTTACGCACCTCCAGCATGCTACTTGATGCCCCGGTTCAGCCTCAATTAAAGGAGGCTCAAACTCGAAGCATTTATCCATTGTACAATGACACCTCGGATTAAATCGGCAGCCTTTTGGCGGCGCAATTAAATCGGGAGGAGTTCCGGGTATATACGAAAGCTCATCAACATGTTTATGCAAAAGCGGCGTTGCCTGCAAAAGTTTTTGCGTATAAGGATGAAGCGGTGTCTTACCGTAGATTTGCTCGTTTGTTCCGAATTCGGCAATTTTGCCCGCATACATAACGCAAATTCGGTCTGAAATTTCAGCTTCAAGCGAAAGGTCATGCGTAATAAATATAAACGACAGCTTAAACTTTTGTTTCAGTTCTTTAAGTAAATTGATAATTTGCGCTTGAACAATAACGTCCAAAGCAGTTGTAGGTTCATCGAGTATAACTACCTTAGGTTTTAAGAATAAGCCGCAGGCAATAACAACGCGCTGCTTCATTCCTCCCGAAAGCTCATGCGGATAACGGTTTAAGACCTCAGGCGGAAGCCCTACATAACCGAGATATTCTTCCATAAGCGAGTGAGCTTCGGCATCGCTCATCTCTTTATGTTCCCGCAAGGTTTCAAGCATTAACTTTCCTATCGTATAAACAGGCGTTAAACTGTTCATTGCACCTTGGAATACCATAGAAATTTCCTGCCAGCGTACGTTTTTACGGATTTCCGCGTCGCTTAGCGGAATAATATTGCGCCCGCCGATAATGACTTGTGAACCGTCTTCAATTTGTCCCGGCGGCGACGGCATTTTGAGTAATGCCATACCCGTAGTGGTTTTTCCGCAGCCGGACTCCCCTACAAGCCCTATCGTTTCGCCTTCAAATAAATCGAAACTTACATCGTCCAAGGCTTTTACAATTCCGGCAGAGGTATGATAATATAATCTCAAGTTTTTAACCTGAAGAATTTTTTCCTTATTTTCCATTGTGAAACCTCCTTACCTTGTCTTTAATTTAGGATGAAGAATTTTATCCATTGCAAAGCCTAAGAATGCAAATATCATTCCCATAACGGCAATACAAAGACCGGGAGGAATAATCCACCACCAAATTCCGTTTAAAGTTGCCCCGGAATTTTGTGCCGCATGAAGAATTTGCCCCCACGATACGATGGTCGGGTCGCCTAAACCCAAAAGCGAAAGCGTCGCTTCCGTAACGATTGCACCCGGTACGGATTGCGCCATAAGCGCAAATGAATACGGCAATAGTATCGGCGTTATATGCTTAAAAATAATCCTCCATTTTCCTGCCCCTAAAGCTCTCGCAGCTTCAATATATGTTTCTTCTTTTATCTGCAATGCCATTGAACGCACAATTTTTACCGGACCTACCCAGTCAAAAATAACTAAAGCGGTTATAATTACCCATATACTTGCTTTAAACATCGCGGAAAAAACTATCAAAACCGGCACCATAGGAGTTGCAAGAAAAATCTCAAAAATAAACATCATCGCGCCGTCAATTCTACCGCCGAAATATGCGCTGATTATTCCGTAGGTAACACCGACAACTACCGAAACAAGGCTGGTAAGAAGCCCGATGAGCAATGCCCATTTAAGACCTGCAATAAGCCCCGAAAAAATATCACGTTTATTTAAATCGGTTCCCATCGCACCCGAAACGGAACCCGGAATCATTATCCGCGGAGCGTTAATTTTATTGGCACTGTCATTCAGCATTTCGGCAGGTACGATAAATTTAAATGTATATTCGCCTTTTAATGCCTTTTTGTCTCGGTACATCGTACTGCTTCCTTCCGAAAAGAGAAGAGAAACGGGGGTCGCATATCCCGACATTGAAGAAGCACCGAATTGAGAAGCAAAGTTTCTCATTGCGTCTCTGCCATCGGTCAAAACAGCAAACCTCAATTTATAATTATTCATATTATTATGCTGAAATACGCCGAATTCTATTTCAGAACCGTCGGGACGGACAACTTCAAAACCCATAGCCACCGTTCCGTCAAGTTCAGCTCTAAACACGACATCACAGGGAGCAATATCGTATTTATAATTATATACATAGGAGTATACTTTTACTTTGCCGAACTGCGCATCATCGGCTTCGGTAATAATAGGCTCAAGCAGTTTTTCCGTTCGTGCGGACTTTTTTGATTTAAAAAGGTCCGTCCACACCGGTGCTGCCGAAGCGGGGTTATCTTCCCAATATGTTATATTATGCCAATTTGAGTTTACGTCTCTAAAAGGCAAAAGAAGCGGTTCAAAAATAATAACCAAAACAAACAACGTCATCAGCCCTAAAGCAATTATGCCGAGTTTTTCTTTTTTAAAGTCCGCCCAAAAGTCCTTAAATCTCTCAAAAAAATCCGACATCATGCTTTACCTCCAACTTTTATACGCGGGTCAAGGAAGCCGTACGTTAAATCAAGCAGTACAAGCCCAAGCTGATAAATTCCGGTAGAAATCGCTAAATCACCCATCAAAACCGGAATATCGTTTTGCTGAACTGAAATCCAATATAAATTGCCGAGACCCGGCCAAGAAAAAATTCCTTCAAATATGATTTGCCCGAACATTGAGCTTAAAAAACTTAAAAAGATCAATGTTACAATCGGAGGTGCCGAAGTCCTCAAAGTATGGCCCAAAAGAACTTTTCTTTCGGGGATTCCGCGAGCTCGGGCACTCATGATAAAATCTTCTTGCAGAGTGCTTAAAACAATATTGCGTATCGTAAATGCCCAGCCCCAAAAACCGAGTGCTACCAAGGTTAAAAGCGGCAAAGCCATGTGATACAGCCTGTCAATTATAAACATAAACCCTGTAGGCATCGGCGTGGAATTTAAACCGCCCGACGGGAATAAGGGCATAATATATACAAAGAAAAAAATCACCAACATAGCGAGCCACCAAGTAGGCAGCCCCGTTAAAATGAGGTAAAAAAGACTTGTTACCTTATCTAATCTTTTACCCGGTTTTTGAGCTTTTTTCAAACCCAAAATCAAACCGAAACTTGCATTAAAAATAAAAGCGGTTGTAAAAAGTAAAATAGAGCGGGGGATTGCTTCCCCGATAATATCTAAAACTTCTTGCGAACCCTTATTTGATTTCATTGTTATAGCGCGTCCATATCTAAAAGTAAGAACTCTAAAAGCACTGTTTAAAACCCGCTCAACCAAAGGGCGGTCTAAACTGTACTGCTCAATCAATTCTTTTTCACGCAATCTTCTCCAATTCATTATTTGTTCGCCGGTCATATTTTTAAGCCCCCGCGATTCCGCCCTTACGGCTTCGAGAATTTGGCTGCGCTGAACTTTTTCCGTCATTTGATTAAACAATAACGAAAATACAAAAATCAATATGGCATAGACTACTAACCCGCGCAAAATGCGTTTAAGTGCATACCACTTATACATAAAAGTACCCCCTTAATAAAAAGCTACCCGATGTTCTAAAAATGACACCTTAAACCCGGCACACGGGTTCAAGGTGTCTTAAAGTTAATACTCACATAATCTTAACTTTTTATTTAAGAAGTGAAAGTTTTACAGCCCTTGTTGCAGGCGGCTCTTTTGCAATTGACGAGAAGATAACAACCGTATAATCTACGCCTTTTTCAAGCCCTGCCAAATCGGCTGCAGGAATTGTTACAATAAATTTACCCGGCTCTTTTTTTACTGCAGGATAAACCTTTTCTTTACCGCCGGGAAGCTGAAGTTTTGCTTCAACAACACCTTCTGAAAGCGGAGTTTGTTCTACGTTAGGATAGGTATACTTAGCTACGGTAACTTCATACACTGCATCTTTATCCGCCGATTGAGCGGCAGGAGATTTCACGTAGTTAATAAGAGTCATATCATTGATAAATAAGTTGGGGAAATAGTTACTCTTATACGGATACTTTTCTACGGCATTCATAATTACCGAGTTGGTAATAGTGTCAATGCTTTCAATCCATACAGGTCCGTTAGAAATATAGGCATGACCGTATTTTTCGATAAATGCGATTGAGGCTTTGTATCGCTTTACGGCATAATCTTCGGTTATAAAGCCTTTAAGCGAATGCGGAATATGCTTTGCAGCTGCAAGTTCTTCAAGTTTCGCTTTTATGTCGGCAACACATTCGGCACCGATTACGTGAATTTCAACACCTCGTCCGCCGCCGTCTTTTGCAAAGTTATAAACAGTACCGCTCTTTGAGCCTTGCGCAACCAGTTCGGAACACGCTTCATAAATTTCCCAAGGAACTGCCGTATATCTTCCGGGATTTGCAGCCTTTACGTCTATATATCCGGCATTTTTTGCAGAAAGGTCCGCATCAACAGCGACAAAGAGATTTGTATAATTTGTAACTGAGCCGTCAGCATTGAATACGGAACCCCGTTCGGTTTTAAAGCCCGGCTCATAGAAAGCTCCAAGACTGGAATCATAATATAAGTCGTTTTCACCGTTTTGTTTGCCCCACTCTCTTGGGAACGCTATAGAATAGCGGACATCATAGATATCGCAAGGCTCTCCGTGGTGCCAATAGTAGCCGTCAACCATTTTTCCGGTTGCAGAACATGCAGCAGTCTGTCCTTCGCCGACCTTAACCCATTCTTTTTTGTCGGAATCATATAAAACCGCATCGGCAGGAACCGGTAAATTACCGCCGATTTCATATTCGTCATCGCCTTCTTCGGTCTTATTGCCGGTTGCAACAAGTTTGGGGTCGGATCTATATGAAGAAGTTTCTACTTTACAGAGGAGGTTCTCAGTATCGGCAGTACAGGGGTTATCAATATTACCGTGGTCGGTTAAAATTCTGTAGAATGCAGCACTATAGGTATCGCTGAAACCTTGGCTTCCTATAACGTCCCACTGAGTCATAAACAAAGAACCCTTTGCAGAGAATTGCATAACACGTACTACACGTTTGCCTTCGTAAGGTCCGTCCGTATCCGGTTTAACGTCGGCACAGCGGATTGTCCAGCCGTTAAAGCCGTCACCCAATCCGTAAAATAAACGTGAACCGAGACGGGCTTTATTTGCAATATACAAATCGTTTTGCGAGCAGATATAAACACGTACGGCTTCTTGAATTCCCAAAGAACACATTTCTACGGTTTCTTTCCAATATTCATCTGCCGTCAAATATTGACCGTAAACGGCCTTTTTCCCATACTCATCAAGTTTTGCATTTTCATAGTTCCAATAGCTGCCCTCTTGAGCACCTGGCATATAACCATAGAAAGGAGCATACATCTGACTTAAATTACCTTCGTGGTATTTTTCCGTACCGCCCGAACCCCATCCTTCAAGATACATGTGCCAATCCAAATCGGCAGGGTTACCGCCGTATACAATAGCACCGGCTGTCATTCTGTCGCGTTCAACAGCCTCTACGGTAATACCGGCTTTTTCAAATTGTGCATTGATATAGCGGGCTGCGGGAAGACGCTGCGTGGGGTCATCGGTTCTTAAAATCGATTTAACTGTAACGGGTTTACCCTTATACATCCACTTTCCGTTTTCAAAAACCAAAAGACCTTTAAGTTCCGGTAATGCTGCGGCTTTTTCCATTGCAGTTTTAATCATATCAAGAGCTTTTTGCTCATCGCCCGTATCGGTGATACCATATTGTGCAGGTAAGAGGTTATATCGATATGTACCGGGCAGTCCTGAAATACACGGTGTATACATCGGAGCGCCTTCGCCGAACAAAATTTCGTCTATTAGTTTTTTGCGGTCTATAATCCAGTTAAAAGCAAAACGGACTTCTTTAATTGCAAACGGATTAAAAGTTTCTTCTTGCGCTGTTTCGGGCTTCCACGTGTAAGGAGCCTTGTCGGGTATCGGGTTAAATAAAAGAGACCAATAACCTGACGGTACGGGGTAAATATCGATCTTATCCCTGTCAGTATCGCTTAATTTTCTTAAAATTGACGGAGATGCCTGCGTATACAAAAGGTCTGCTTTTCCCTCAACAACATCTTTTAAAGCGATTGTCTCATCGGTGCTTACAAGAAAAATAACCTTATCCGCATAGATACCGTCTTTTACGGGGCTGTCCGTAACGGCTCTTCCGGTATCGGTTTTTCCCGTACATGCAGCAAGTACGAAAGCCGCTGCGAGCATACACGATAAAAATTTAAACAAATTTTTCATCTCATTCCCTCCTGTTTTTGGAACAAATTGAAAGCATTCATGCTATGTATTATTAAAACATACATTTCAAAATTTGTCAAATATTTTTTTAAATTTTTTTAAATTTTTCGCAAAAAAAATACAAAAAATGTATTAAATTACTCTACGCAAATTACACGATTTTCTTTTATTTACAATATATTTATAAAATTACGTATATATTTTATATAATATAGTAAAAAACAAAAAAATTGTTTTTGTAATAAAAAATTTAAATGAAACTTGAGCGGCTCCGATAATATTTATTATGAAAGTATTGGTTTTTGACAGGAAAATCGAAACTTTGATTTTTTTGTGTAATAAAATAATGCATTTGGAACTAACCGTTGTTACGGCAGAAAACGGCAGTAAATTCCTAGCATCGCTGTTATCTGAAAATTTCGATGCGGTTATTATATCCCGAAACGAACTGTCTCATTATAATTGCAGCGAAAATATTCTTTTTAAAAAAATAAAGCGGAATATTCTTTTTTGTACCTACGAACACGATTATGACTGTTTTATAAAAAAAATAAGGATCATAAGTTCCAATCCCAGTGCCGATTTTACACCTCAAATGCAGGAATACAAAACAAAACTGAAAGCACTGCTCTTAAAATGTAAGTATAAAATGAATGTACAATTTAGTAAAACATTTATGTACAGCTTACCTAAAAAATCGGCTATCTTGCTTAAACACTTAGTTTTAAACAAGCACAAAGGCATCACCGACGAGGAAATCGGATATTTATTTTGGGGAGAATACGATGCCGATAAACAGCATTGTATATATAATCACATATACAATTTAAAAAAGACATTAAAAACGGAATTTAAAAACGCTTATACCATCTACAAAGATAAAAATAGATACCGGCTGGTAAATTTTACTAAAGAAGCGTAAATTAGGGTCTCTAAAAATTAAATTTATAGAAACCCTATAAAAATTTATATACCTAAAACTCCGGCAATTCTTTCAAGGACCTTTTTGCGGTCAAGCGGCTTTACTATATAGTTTTTTGCTCCAAGCAAAAGAGCTTTTTTTACAAGCTCTTCCTTACCTAAAGCACTTATCATAACAACTTTCGCGTTTTTATCAAAAGCCATAATTTGTTCAAGCGCTGTAATACCGTCCATTTTGGGCATGGTAATGTCCATTGTTACAAGGTCAACATTCGGGCAAAGCTCTTTATATTTTTCTACGCCGTCAAAGCCGTCAACAGCCGTTGCAGCAACTTCATAACCTTCACTGCTCAAAATTTGACCTATTTGTTTTGTAACGAAAATAGAATCATCTACAACCAAAACCTTATACGGAGTTCCGTCCGGTTTTTTGCCTTCGGGGGCTCTTTCATTAATGTTTGGGAAATCTTGTTTTGATATCATTTTATACCTCCGATACTATATTAAACCCTGTCGCGGATAGCAACATTTATTTCCACTTTTCCCTGAGGTGTTTCCATAGGAACAATTAACGCCTCAATATTGTTGTTTGAAATCTGCATATTATCCCCGCTAAAAAGTGCAGGCGGCGTTAAGTCAAACTTAAAGCCCAAATCATGCAATTTTGTTACGGCTTGTGCAGTTATGAGATTTGCCAATTCCGTAATTGTCGCACGGGCAAGCTCATCAAACGACTCCAAGTCTTCATTGTTCATCACAGAAGCAATTTTTAGGGCAGTAGGCATTGTCATGTCGAAAATTACCCTACCCTCAACATCTCCAGCGAGACCAACAATAGCAGCGACACCCATAACCGGCATACATGTCGATTTAAGGTACAAATCCCCGCGCTTAATATCTTCTTTCAATACTTCTGAAAGGATATTGTAAGCGGCTTCACTAAACGGATTAATATACTCTACGCGCATTAAACTCTCCTTATAATCCTTACTCTATAATTATTCTTTTGTGAATAAGACAACATCACCATCGGCATTTCGCAGCCAGCCGCTTTGTTTCGGCATAGCTTCGTTTTGCCCCAAAATTATTACACCGGAATTCTTCAGTTTTTCTCTGAATTCACCAATCATAGAATTCTGCAATGTAGGATTCATAAACGACAGGACATCCCGCGCTAATATAATATCGGCATCCGGCACCGCATTTTGGTGCGTACAATCATGATACTCAAAAAGAATCATATCTTTAATTTCTTTTGAGAATGTAAGACTGCCGTTTGCGGTTTTTGTCATATACGGTTCATAAACACCCGCTGCCAATTCGTCAGGAGCGACAAGCATAGGGGCATTGGAGATTGCCAAAAGGTCAAAATCATTTGCATAAATACGGATATGGCTCCTCGGATATTTTAATTTAAGAAGAACCGCCAAGCTGTAGGCTTCATAACCGGCACCGCAGCCCACGCACCAAACATTAATGACCGCAGCATTATTTTCGGGCAAAAGCCGATAATACGCATTTATATATGCTTCGCTCCAAAATCTTTTGGTAAAAGGCGACAAAAACGTAGAAAGGAATTCTGCGGCATCCTGTTCGTTTTGTATTTGCAGGTTACCTGAAGAACGCGTATCTTTCCATTCCAGATACCGTCTGTGCATCCAATCTTCATTTACAGGCGAAATAAAGAATTTCCCCATAGCGGCAAGTGTGTCGCCTATAAACTTTATATCAAGGCCCTCAGAAGATTGCCGTTTTGCAGGTTCTTTTACATTTTCGACGGCATGACCGGCTGCGGCAGGTTCTTCAGCTTCTTCTTTACGTGCACGGGATGCAAAAATTTTATCCACGTCTAAAAGGATATACAAATGCCCTGCATTTTCAACAACACCGTGAATATATTTGATATTTATATCACCGAAAATAGGATGAGGCGGCTGGATAGTACTGCTTGCAACGGCAACTACCTTGTCTATATAGTCTACAACTACCCCAAAGGTTTGCTCTTGTACGGTAATTATTACCATACTTTCAACCTGATTTTTCTTTCGGGCCGGAACCGGTATGTTAAAAAATATTCTCAAATCAATAATTGGGATAATATCGCCGCGCAGGTTATGAACACCCAATACAAAAGGCGGTGTATTAGGAACATACGTGAAGTTACCGGCTTTTGCAATTTCTTTGACGCGCATTATATCAATCGCATAATCTTTTCCTGCAAGCGAAAAAGTTACCATTTTAAAGTCATTTATAATCGTCATCTGCTCCTGCAAAAGAGCGGAATCACTCATCCCCGTCAACGCATTCACATCTTTTACTTCTTTTATCTCTGCCATCTTCCTACATCCTCACCTAATTTTACCAAATAGAGGCTTCACGGCGTTCTCTTGCCTGAAGCTCTTGTTTTAATCCAAGCTCAAGAAGCTGAGCTACGTCTATAATAAGCGATACCGAACCGTCGCCCAAAATGGACGCTCCGGCAATTCCGGGGGAATTTGTAAACTGGTCTTTTAATGGTTTAATTACGACAGATTCTTCACCTATTAAACTGTCAACCATTAAACCGACTTTTTGTTCTTCCGTTCCTACCACAACAACGTAATTGTAACCGTCTTCATCGATTTCCATCGAATTGATTCCAAACAAGCGGTTAAGCCGTAAAAGGCTGTACACTTCATCGCGGACATTAAACACCTCATAATTGTCGATGCGGTTAATTTCTTCAGGCTTTACCCGATGACTTTCTATAACCGACGCTATCGGAATTGAGTAAACTTCTTCGCCCACCCTTATCAAAAGACCTTCAATAATTGCCAAAGTAAGCGGCAGTTTTATAATAAACCGCGTGCCTACATTAGGCTCGGATTCTACGGTAACCGTTCCGTTTAATTTTTCAATATGCGTTTTTACAACGTCCAGCCCGACACCCCGTCCCGAAACACTGGAAATGGTTTTACTCGTAGAAAAACCGGGTGCAAACACTAACTGAAACGCCTCTACATCGGTCAAATTCTTGTTGGGATGCAAGATACCTCTTTCGACAGCTTTTTGCTTTACGGCTTCGACATCAATACCGTGTCCGTCATCGGTAACTTCAATAACAATCATGTTACCTTCATTACTTGCCTTTAACAAAAGGGTTCCTTCTTCCGGTTTCCCGATTTTCTTTCTATCTTCAGGAGATTCAATACCATGGTCGAGCGAATTCCGCACACAGTGCATAATCGGATCAAGTAAATCTTCAACAACGGATTTATCAAGCTCGGTGTCTTCACCTTCGATAACCAGCTGAACATTTTTATTCAAGTCTCTTGAAAGATCGCGCACAACTCTCGGAAAGCGGCTGAAAATCTGGCTAATCGGAACCATTCTGATTTTCATAACGCTCTTTTGAAGGTCGCCCGAAATACGGTCGAGGTTCTGCGCTGAAGATTTAAATTTGGTAGCCAATACTTTCATTGAAGATTCAAAAGGACCGAAAATATCTAAAAGCCCTGAATATTCATTCGATAAATCTTGCTTGATTGTATTAATGTCATAGCCTTGCTGAATTTTTTCTAAATAATTGGGAATTTTATCCAAGAGTTTTCTTGTTTTATCTTTATATTCCGCATTTGAATTTTGAAATTCCGTATATAAGTTACTGAATTCAATTGCGCTTTGGTTAAGAGAAGCCTTGATAATTACGGTTTCACTGACGATGTTTAAAAGATAATCAATACGTTTTGCGTCAACCCTTAAAATAGAACCGGAAGCATGAATACCGCCGCCTTGCGGTGCGGGAGGTTTTTTTTCGGGAACATCGGCTGCTTTTGGAGCCGGAGCGGGACTTGCCGCAGCATTCTGTACGGCAGGAGTTTCTTCAACTACCGGCGTTTTTTGAGCGGCGGCAGGTTTTTCTTCCGCTGCATGTACGGAGTTTTCTACATTAAGAGAAATTTCTTCCGCATTTATTGAAAGTGTTACATCGCTTATAAAGCCCGCTTTTTCTATTGCATCTTTGCCGGCTGATGAAGACATAAAATAAATTACATTTTCATGGAATTCGTCCTCATACAAAGCGTCAAAATCGGGAGCTGTTTTTAAAATACTTCCGTGCTGTTTTAATGCGGCAAACACCTGAATGCCGCCTACGGAATTCATCAAATTGGATTCATCAAATTTGACGGAAACAGCATACAGCTTTTCACCCTTTTGTATAGTCTCGCTTAATTCTAAAATTTCATATTCGGAAAAATGATCGGTAAGGTCTAAACCTGAAGATGTCCGTTCGGGTGCCTGCACCGGAGCCGGCGATACTGCAACAGGTTTAGGAGCCGCAGCTTTTGCAGGCTTTTTTCCTCCTTTTTTCTCAGGAATAAACGACCTAATTTGAGCCACAATTCCTGAAACATCATCGGAATAAATATTTCCCGAAGCCCTCGCATTAAGCATCAGTTTAATGATATCAATCGCTTTCAAAAGAATATCAACCGTCTGTTCCGTTACTTCTACAAACCCGCTGCGGATTGCATCAAGCAAATCTTCCATGGCGTGAGTAAACTGTGATAACTCAGTCATTTCAACGGTCGCAGAACCGCCTTTTAATGTATGAGCCGCCCTAAATATTTCGTCGATAGCATTATGATCGTTCGGAGTTTGTTCTATAACCAAAATATTGCTCTCAAGCGTCTCTACCTGCTGTTCGGCTTCGCTAAAGAAGTCTTTTAGAAGTTCTTCATTATTGATGTCAAGATAATCACTCATACTTCTATTTTATACTATTTTGGAGATTAGTCAAGACGGGAATTGCGTTTTTTACGATTTTATCTAAAAAAATGTATGTTTTTTCTCTTTTTTTTTAGTTATCGGCACAAAATTATCAGCACAAAAAAAATCGCTTTATTATTTATCTGCAAAACGTTTTTTTATTGCATGAATACGCGGCAAAATTTCAAAAAAGGCTTTTATAAGTTCGGGGTCAAATTTAATACCCGACATATTTTTTATTTCGTCAAGAATTTTTTCTTCAGTCCACGGCTCTTTATATGCACGCTTTGAAGACAGCGCATCATACACATCGGCAAGAGCCACTATCCGTGCGCCGAGAGGAATTTCTTTGCCGGCTTTTCCTTGTGCTTTACCCGTTTTTTTATTTATTTTAAGCGGCTTTCCCGTTTCTACATCTATATACCCCGGATAACCGGTGCCGTCCCAGTTTTCGTGATGCCCTAATGCAATATCGCTTGCAAGCCCGTCCAAATAAGATTCTCCGCAGTTAAACAATTTTGAACCGAGCCACGTATGCGTCTGCATTATAGCAAATTCTTCATCGGTTAATTTTCCGGGCTTTTTCAAAATCATATCCGAAATTGCAACTTTTCCAACATCATGGAGCATCGCCGCTATTTTAAGCGAATCTCTAAAACGGCTTTGTTCTTCTTCAGGAATGGAATTATTAAATGCCCAGCGGTCATAAATTTCTACAGAATAACTTGCTACTCTATTTACATGCATTCCCGTTTCTTTCGGGTCTCTCAGTTCTGCCATTTTAATCATGCGCATAATCATAGAGCGAGTTAAAAAGGCATGTTCAAGTGCAATACCGGCATTAGACGCAAAATGGCTTAAATAAATTTCATCATCGGTTGTGAAAGCTTTTGCGTGTCCGTTTTCATCAATGGCGTTTAAAACCTGCAACACGCCTAAAAGCATCCCTGACATTGTAAGTAAAGGTATTGTCAAATTTGAAACCGTTTTATAGCCCGTTGCTATGTCCATATCCTTCCCGAATTTATAGGGCTTTTTGGGGTCAATATTATACACGTCCGGTATATTTATAAGTTTTTGAGTATTGGCTGCGCAGCCTGCTATAGTAGAATTATCTATGGGGAAGTCAAAAAGTACATAAGGCAATTTTTGACCCGGAGGAAGCCTTTTTTGAAGCGTATCGTTTTGCGCATAATGAATATATAATCTGTTGTCTTTTGCAATATAGATTGAACCGGCATCGGCACGTACTACGCTTCTCGCTGCGGCAAGGATTTGCTCTAAAAGAATATCGACATCCTGTATTGTATGTAAAAGAGCTTCCGTATCAATTATCTTTAAGAGTATTTCTTCACGTGAAAGATTTTTAATATTTTTTAAATTTTTATTTACACTCATTATCCATATTATATTATATTATTATTACCGTGTCTAGTTTATGGGAAAAATCAATAAGTAATTAACCGTTTAAGTTTAAAACTCTTCAATTTCTTCAACGGGAAGTCCCGATATTGTGCAAATATCACTAATCGGATAATTCGTACCTTTCATCAACTTTGCCGTGCATCCGCTTTATTCGTGCGGAGGATTTAATACCCTGTTGCTGCACAACGTACGCTCTGCGTCGGGGTATGTTGATTTTCGGCTTCATTGACTGTATTATAACCTAAATCAGCGGATTGTGAAAGTGATAGGTATAAACGGTAACGGTTTTTAGCAAAATTGATTCCCGTGTAAGCCTTGTTATCCTACTTCCATATATTTCTTTTTTATGATAAAATGAATTTTATCTATGGAAAATAATAATAAAATTTCTAATGAAACTTTTTTCTCTCTTTTATATTTATCCCGGCTGTCTGCCGAAAAAAAAGAAAGCGAAATCTTTTCTGCGCAGATAAATAACTTAGTCGGCTATTTTAAAATCTTGGATAAATTTGCCGATCCGGATTTCGGGACTTCTATGTATACACTGCATACGGAACAGGAATTGAGGTCAAACGAAATAAAAAGCGGAGTCAGTCAAACCGATTTAAAAAAAATGACTTCCGAATATATGGATAATTATTTTAGGGTACCTAAAGTTTTAGGCTCAGGGGCATAAAAATGATAACAAATTTAACTTTTACTCAATTACGGGATAAATTAAAATCGAAAGAACTTACATCACTCGAAATTTTACGGGCTTTTAAAGCAGAGTACGAAGCGGATTTAAAACACGAAATTCCATTGAACGGTTTTTTAGAATTTTTTGACGATGCGGAAGAGAACGCAAAAAATGCTGACGGCTTGATTGCCGCAGGAGTTTCTTTTGATGAAAAACCTCTTTTAGGTCTTCCGATTGCGATAAAAGATAATATTTCAATTAAAGGAAAGCTATGTACTTGCTGTAGTAATGCTTTACGTAATTATTATGCGCCTTATAACGCAACTGTCATTACGCGGCTTTTAAATGCCGGGGCGGTTTTAATGGGCAGAGTTAATATGGACGAACTTGCAATGGGGTCTTCCACAGAATTTTCCTGTTATGGACCGTCGCATAATCCCATAGACAGGACACGTACGCCGGGCGGAAGTTCTGGCGGTTCGGCAGCTGTTGTAGCAGGGAATCAGGCACCTTTTGCATTAGGTACGGAAACAGGAGGCTCCGTGAGGCTTCCGGCTTCTTATTGCGGAGTGTATGGGCTTAAGCCGACGTATGGGCTTTTCAGCCGATATGGAGTTGCCGCCTTTAGTTCATCGCTCGACCAAGTCGGTCTTTTTGGAAAAGAAGCCTCCGATATAGGTTTGGGATTGGCTGTTATGTGCGGTAAAGATGCAATGGACGAAACATCTGAAGATGCTGATTTTTCTTCACTTTTAAATTTACACTCGTATTCAATAAAAGAAATTGCAAAAATGAAATTTGCAGTTCCTGTTGAATTTATGAAAACGGAAGGTTTGGATTCTGAAGTAAAAAAAATCTTCGATGAAGTTTGCGCTTGGCTGTCCGGTTTGGGTGCAAAGATTGAAGAAGTTTCCATTCCTGTTTTGGAAGCGTCAATTCCAACATATTATACTCTTGCCCTTTCGGAAGCAGCAAGTAATCTTTCGCGCATCGATGGTATACGATACGGTGTTAGAGAAGATAACGGTAAGGGGTATGATGAACTTTATGTACAAACAAGAAATAAAGGTTTCGGCCCCGAAGTTAAACGTAGAATTATAACCGGCAATTATGTTCTTTCAAAAGAATATTCAGGTGATTGTTACGAAAAAAGTTTGAACGTCCGTGCAAAAATCGAAAACGATATAAATAACGTTTTGGCTCAATATGATTTTATCATTTGCCCGACAAGCCCGACGGCAGCTTTTAAATTAAATGAAAAAGTAAACGACCCTATTGCTATGTATCTTTCCGATTTATTTACAACTTTCGTAAATCTTTCGCGGACGGCATCGCTTTCGATTCCGGCAGGAAAAACAAAAGCAGGATTGCCGGTAGGCATTCAGTTTTGCGGTGGACGATTTTCGGAAGAAAGAATTTTAAAACTTGCAAAATCTTGGGAAGAGCGGTAATACTTTGAAAATAATTGTAATTGACGGACAAGGCAAAAATAGGAAGCGTTTTAGTTAAACAGCTTCTAAGACTATTGTAGCCGGCAGGGCAGCTTGCCTAATACTCAAAATTTTAGTAAAATTCATATCGTATAAATTTTTTGTAATGCGGCTATTCATTTCATATGCCCATTGAATTTTTTCTTTTGCTTCATTTATCCAATTATTGTTTTTTCCTATTTTGATGGAGTCCGTTAAATACTTAATAGCCTGATAAAGAGCTTGAGATATTTCAACTACGATTTCATCACCGAAGCCTTCCGACAAAGGATGTGTACAAAGATAATCCCTTGACCAAAAAATTTTATCTAATCCCATTTTATATAGAAAAAGAGACTTGTCCGAAACATGTTCGGCTTTTTTATCTCTGTTAATAAATTTATATTTTCCATTTACTTTCATTTTTTCATATTCATCACTTATTATTTTAGATTCGCTCTTGCAGTTTGTTTTTATATTTGAATACACATGATTTAAAATCATCATGTATTTATCATATTGAGTCTTATTGTTTGTATACATATCGGGATGATATTTTTTTACAAGAGTATAATATTCTTTTTTTATTTCTTCTTTTGGAATACTGTGTGCTATTGTAATAAATTTTTTTATATCATCCTTAAAACTGTCCTGTGATGTCATAAGAATAATTATAATAGAGGATATGTAAGTAGTCAATTGGATGGAAATTTAAAAACTTTTATCCGTATTTTCGTCCTCTTGATAGTATTTTGCTTGTGCATTCCAAAGTTCATAGTACTTGCCGTTTACATCGGAAACGAGCTCATTATGATTTCCGTATTGAACAAGACTGCCTTCATCCATAACGGCAATTTTATCGCAGAACTTACAAGATGAAAGCCGGTGCGAAATATAGATTGCAGTATTTTTTGAAGTTATATTATCAAAATGAGAATAAATCTCTGCTTCCGAAATAGGATCGAGGGCTGCCGTAGGTTCATCCAAAATAAAGATTTTGCCTCCGTGATAAATTGCGCGTGCCATTGCAATTTTTTGAGCTTCTCCGCCGGATGCTTCAATTCCTCCTATGTCAAAGTTTTGATATAGATAGGCTTCGCCTCCATGCTTTTTATAAAAATCTTCCATACCCGTTTTTAAAAGAGCATCGGCAACCTTTTTTTCGTCATAAGAACTTGAGGCGGAAACATTTTCGCCTAATTTAAGAGACAGTAATTTAAAGTCTTGAAAGACAACCGAGAACACATCTATGTACTCATCATAATCATATTCTTTTATGTTTACTCCGTTTAAAAGTATTTCTCCTTCAGTCGGCTCGTAGAGCCTTACAAGCAATTTTATAAGAGTAGTTTTTCCCGATCCGTTTTTACCGACCATTGCAAGTTTTTGACTTGAATCTATTTTTAGGTTTATATTTTTAAGGGCATATTTATCCCGATCGGGATATTTAAAACTTATATTTTTTAATTCAAATACGATTGGTTCGTCTTTTTTTATGGAAAGTTTTCCTGAGTATTTTTTTTCGTCTATATCGAGAAAGTTTAATAATTTTTCTCGGGACTTATCCGAAGCAACAAGAGTAGTTAATCCGTCCATAGCTTCAGATACTTGAGCCGAAAAAACATTTATAGCTCCTATGAAAAAAAAGACTTCACTCAAGGCAATGGAACCGTAAACGGCTTTTAAACCTACAAATAAGAAAACTAAAAGCAAAAGAGAGCCTTCGAGGAGTTTAGCTGACCCTATAGTACGGGAAAAAAACTTTGCCATAAAATCATGAGTACTTTTCTGCATTGCAAGATAGGTGCCTGTGTATTTTTCGGCTAAGGCCTTATCATATAATCTAATATCCTTTCCCGTCCTATAATCATAAATTAAATTCATATAAGATTTTATATAACGGGCACTTTTTTTGACTTCTCCCGAAATATGGTCTCCGAATTTTTTATAAATATATTTTGCCAAATAAAAAGAAATTATATTAAAGGCTATCAAAAGAACTAAAAAGGCTGAATTTATAAATGCTCCTGAAAGCCCCATAAATCCTTGGGAATTAAAAAGACCTATAAAAAAATACAAGGCTGCTCCTGCTCCTATAAATCCTCCTACAGAGGTTCCGGTTTTTCTCATAAAATCGCTGTGAGAAAAAACTATAAAGCGTTCAAATTGTTTGATTGAATTTAAATCGTTTTGAAATTCGTTTTGTTCGGTAAGTTCAAAATTTA
>CALINC010000074.1 GCA_938045195.1 uncultured Treponema sp. | reverse complement strand
ATAGCCGAAGGAACGGGACTTTCCGTTGAGGAAATAGAGGCTTTATAAGAGTTAGTTTTTTTTCAAATAGGCGGAGCAGATGCAAGGAGTTAGGCAAAAAAGAACCGCAGGCGTATCGGGTATACGTCGAGGACACTTTTTTGCCGTGCGGCGCAGCAGATGCCCGTATATTTGCAAAAGAGAATTTTTTTGCAAATTATTTTATATATGGTCTTGTTTTTGTTATGATTACCACAATATGCGCCAAAATGACACGTGTATCTGTGTTAATTTGGCGCAATATGTATATTTTGTCCCGCTTTTTAGGTATTTTTAAAGAAAATTATCAGTAAAATGCTGAATTTTTTAAGTTTTATGATACATCGCATTAGGGCTAAAAACTATCTAATTTGCTATCTACCCTGCAAATGGAGAGTTAGCAAATTCAGTATATATTTTTTTAAATTTTGTATACTTGGTACGATATTTGCTAGTATATAAGTGAGGTTTAAAACCTTAATACTTAATTTAAATCGGAGGCATTATATGAATAGTTTAAGTCTTTTTAGTCCGTCTTTTGCGGACAGCGTTATTGATGTTTTGGATAAAAACTTTGACGGTAGTTTTGGAGTTTTTTCACCTTTAAAACATTCGGTTTGCGGAATGCCGAGCGTTGACATCCGCGAAACGGATAGCGGTTATATTATGGATGTCGATTTGCCGGGATATACCAAAGACGATGTTGAAATCAGTCTAAAGGACAGGGTTATGACACTTTCTTCTGTAAAAAAAGAAGAAAAAGAACAAAAAACGTCCGAAAACGGTTTTGACTACATCTTAAAAGAGAGAAAAGCAAAACAGTTTATCCGCCGTTTTTCTATGCCGGAAAATATCAACCAAGATGCGGTTTCTGCCGATTTTGAAAACGGCGTTTTAACGGTACGCATCCCTAAAAAACCCGATATACAGCCGCGCAAAATAGAAATAAGCCATAAATAACATGTTTAAGACGATGCCGGTTATCTTTTAACCGGCATTTTTTTTTGAAAGCGCATTAGCCCGTCCTCTTTTTATCTATTAGTGTACTCCCCGCTTTTGCGGTGAGTTTATTCGTGCGAGGGTTTAATACCCTGTTGCTGCGCAACGTACTCTCTGCGTCGGGGTATGTTGATTGATTTTTTGCACTATATATCCTCTAAAATTTGTAAAAAATTCGATTTTTTTTTGATTTTTATGTAACTTTTTTAAAATTATGCTTGACAGCTTAAAATTATTTTGCTATTATGATACTAACAAATTAACAAGGAGGGATTTTTTTTATGAAAAAAATTCTGTCAATTTTAGTAATGTTGGCTCTCGTGAGCGGAGTTGCGTTTGCTCAACTTACTCCTGCAGTACAGGCAAATGCTGCTGTAAATTGGGGAATTGATTTAGGCGCAGGTAAAGATGCCAAACCACAGCATGGTTTTGAAAATTATCTGTTTGCACAAGTTATGGTTCCTTTGTACATGGGAAAGTTGTCTTCAAAGACTGAAGGTGATGTTCATGTTGAGTTTGACCTTGGTGCAAATTTGGCTTATCGCTATCGTGGTGCAGTAAGTAATAGTACTTCCCCGCACGACCCTGCGGACTCTGATATGCAGTTCGCCCTTTGGAGAAATACTTTAAACAAGATGTCCGCTTCATTGCATTTCTTCGGCGGTTACCTTAATGTATACGGCCGCCCTGATTTTTATACCAATTTTGCACAGATATGGGGTACGATTGCTAATCCCTATGCTTGGGGAGCTGAAACATCGGGCGATATAACAGGTTTCGGTACTAAAATAGGTTATGCCGCAGACGACATTAAAGGTACGGGTATTAGTCTTGATACAGGTATAAAATTAGCCTCTAACGGTTCGTGGAAAGCTAAGGGAACACCCGCAACACCCACTACTCCTGCTAAGCCTGCTGTGCAGGGTAAATATGCTTTAGGCTGGGATTTAAGTTTTGGATACCAAAAGTGGGTAACGCTTGATTTAGGTGTTAATGCAACATTTGCTAAGGTAAAAGACTTCGTGAACGCCGGTGCAAACGCAGCGGCGGCATCAAATCCTGATAAACCTTATCTTGGCTTCGGCTTTGAACTTGGTTCAGAGCCTGTTGAAGGTCTTGAGTTAAGCTTTGCCGGTGATATGCTGTTAAATGTCGGTAATGATAACAAACTTGCTGCCGACTTCATTTTTGATGTCGGCTATAAGTGGGTAAGTTTCGGCGTATATTACGGAAATAAGTATTCCGCTTATACCGGCAAAGATAAGGATAATAAACCTATCGGCGATATGGCAATGATGTTAGCATTTGAATCTGAGGGTGACCTTGTAGAAAACTTAAATTTCGGCGTTGACTTTAGGCTTAATCATTTGTTAAATCATATTCCGGATGCGGCAAAAAAGAATGGTGCTACTATAGCTTTCGGTTTAAGTACTTGGATAGACTATAAATACTTCTTTACGGATGCAATGTGGATAAAACCCTATACCGAGGTTTATGTTGAATCTAATCATAAGGCGAGAGCAGACGGTACCACCGGTAAAGACTACATTGGTGTTGCATACAAGTTAGGTGTTGTTTTTGCACCTATTGAAAAACTTGAAATCAGTATTAAATGGGACCATGGTAAAGTTGCCGGTGGCTATGAAGGTCCCGGTATGATTGCAGTTCCTGCAAATCATAGAAACCATAACGGAACTTTAGTTCTTGGTGCTAAAATTACTTACTAATGATTTAGTTTAAGATTACTTAACCCGTGTTTACGGTAAAACCTGCTTATCCCTTTGGATAGGCAGGTTTTTTAATTATGAAGCAGCCCCCTATTTTCAAAAGGCATTTTAGAACTGACGCGGATGATGGCAGCGGTTTTTAGCTGCATAAGGCACTTGCACCGCCTTATGCGTTTTTTTGAAATGGGATGTACCCCGTATTGGGTAGCTTCTCTCCCCAAAAGCACTTTATCGGTTTAAAAAAAGAAAGGATTATCCAGTCTGCCCGAAAATACCATAAAACTGTCTATATAGCCTGTTTTAACTTTTTTTGCATATATACGCATATGAACAATTTCATCGGTATCGCGGTCGAGTTTTTTCCCGTTAAGCTCAATATAATCATTTGTACTGAAGCCGGCTTCGTCTGCAAAACTTCCCGGTATAACATCTATAACTCTAAATGAATGTCTTTTTCCTGCCGGTGCAAGATAAAAGCCGAAAATCGGCAGCATTGCCCGCCAATCGCTGTCGTTTTTAAATACCTCCGCTCCCGGCATTTTGGCACGTTCTTTACATAAAACGGGGTATTCCGCCTGATTTGTACCATCTTCGCCGCTTATTTTGAGCATTACGATGGTATCGGGTGCTACGGTTAAAAGCTGCGTCTGTATTTCTTCAATACTTGTAACGGGCATTCCGTTAAATTCGGTTATTATAGAACCCTCTTTTATACCTAAAACCGATAAGGGGCCGTTCGGAAGAATGTAAGAAACTTCGACTCCTGCGGGCTTTGTATCCTGCTTTTGCGTTTTTCCGTAGGCTCCAAGCCAACTGTGTTTTACTTCTCCGCCCAGATAAAGTTCCGGTAATATCAGTTTTAAAAGTTCTACGGGGATTGCAAAATTTAAGCCTTCATTACGTTCCAGTCCTGCAAAGGCTACACCTTGAACAAGACCGTTTTCGTCTACGATAGGGCCTCCGGAATTGCCGTGATTTATTGCAGCGTCAATTTGCATAACATCAACCACAGAAAAAAGCCGCCGATATTTTGCAGAAACAATTCCCGATGTAAGCGTTTTGTCCAAACCCGCCGGCGAACCTATTGCAAAAATTTTACTGCCTACTTCCAAATTCGTTGATGACCCTAAACCGAATATTGTATCGGGGGTAATTTCCGTTTTGACCAGTGCCAAATCAAAAAGAGGATCCCAGCCTATAACTTTTGCAGAAACTTTAATATTGGAATCATAGGGCGATTTTATATAAAGTTTTGAATAACCGTTATATTCAGGATCTACTTCACTTTGAATTACATGATAATTTGTGATAAAATATCCGCGTTTATCTATAAAAAAACCGGAGCCTATTGCAATATCTGCAAAGCCGTACCCTTTTTCAATCCTTGTTCCTTTATCAACCCAAACAGTAACGGTTCCTTTTATCATTTGTGCAATATTTTGAGATTCGTTTTTGCCTAGCAATTTCGTTTTTTTTTCTTCCATATTTAAAAGCGGAATATGTCCCTTTGTTTCCCATGCAGCTTTGCGGGATTTAAAGATACGTTCTTCAGACCAGCCTTTGGGTTGATTTCCGGCAGCGGTAAGAGAGCGGAAAAACCGTAATGCTTTTTCCCAATCTTTTTCTTCTATGCTATTATTAAATGCGGCTTCGGCTTTTTCGGTAGATTTAAATTTTAATTTTGCAACTTCGTCTATGCCGCTTGTTTTCAATTCCAAAATTCTCGAATAGAGTAGGGCATCGGTAATTTCCCCTTTATTTAATAGTTTTTCGGCATATTCAATTTGGTATAAAATACTTGACATAACGGAATAGTCGATATACCTGTGTTGTTCCTGTACGGACGTACAAGCGGATATAAAAAAGAAAAAACAAATTATAATAAAAGAAATGGATTTTTTCATAATACAAATAGAAAAATATTTTAGCATTAAGTATTCGGTTTAGTCAAGTAGCGTGTTTAAAGTATTCAGGGCAACC
This sequence comes from uncultured Treponema sp., assembly GCA_938045195.1. Lineage (GTDB taxonomy): Bacteria > Spirochaetota > Spirochaetia > Treponematales > Treponemataceae > Treponema_B. Next base: position 44 of record CALINC010000074.1, on the reverse strand, counting down.
GCATCACAAAAGTTGTAAAACGGAAAATAAGTAATCATCATTGA
>CALINC010000073.1 GCA_938045195.1 uncultured Treponema sp. | reverse complement strand
ACGTTGAAAGAAAAAGGCTCTTTCCAAATCGGCGCGGACGGCTTAAAAAATAAACACGATTTGTTAAAGTCAATTGTGGAATAAATTCAGTTTTGTCAATATAAATATAGTTGTCATTTCGCAAAACTTCAAAACTCTGAACACCTATCGGCAATTTCCGGGTAGATAATAAGTCTATCATACGTATATTGTAGCATGCAGGGGGTGTTGTGTCAACTGAGTACATACCTCTTACAATTTATATCTCAGGATAATATAAATGTCTCCCCGTTTCAATACCGAATTGTAAAAGCACTTTTCCATATCTGTTAAATAGTAACATAGTATGTAACAAAAAAACACTATAGTGATATAATGTAAAAAGTGTTATAAAGCTCCGCAAATGAAGAGATAACCGTAAAGGAGAATGCCGATAAAATCACGCAATCAATCGGTTATACAAGAGAAAATTTAAAAACCGTTCCGACTGAAGCGGATTTAGGTTTAGGCTGCGGTAATCCGCAAGAATTATCTAAACCCTTTTAGGGAGAAACCGTTTTGGATTTAGGTTCCGGCAGAAGGCTTGATTGTTTTATCGCTTTTAAAACCGTCGGTATAGACGGCAAAGTTTTCGGTATAGATTCTTCGCGGACAATGGTACAAAAGCTGCCGAAATTGCGCCGAAAAATAACTATACAAACTGCACCTTTCTTTATGGTAAATATAGAACATATTTCTCTCCCGAAAACCGCTATTGATTTCGTTATGAGTAATTGCGTCATTAATTTATCTTCCGAAAAAGAAAAATATGTATATCGAATCCGTTTATTCAATAAACGGCATTCAGCAAGTTTCTACAGGAATTGAAGCATTCTCGGAAATATTGTAATGCTTAAACAATAAGACATCCCAATTTTTTAGCGGAAGATACGTATTAAGGACTTCATCCGCTATGTTGTCTTCACAAAATAATGTATATCCATTGCGGAGATAAAATTCGATAACACAATTTGATGGTTTTAATGCTTTTAATATAATGTAAGAACATTTATCTTTTGTTAAAATTATTTGCTCAATATAGGTAAGCAGCTCGGAGCCTAATCCGCTTCTTTGTTTATCCCGTTTTATATATAGTGCCGAAATAAATGCATGAGAATTTTTAATTATGTATGAACAAAATCCTATAATATTTTTTTTGTCACTTAAAACAAAGGTTTGATTTTCGGTTATCATTTCCATAAAGGTATCTAATATATCTTGATCAGGATACCCGTATATTTTATTCCCGTCATTATATACTTTTAATATTGCCTCAGCATCATCCCGATTTGCTTTTCGTATTTTGTTCATAAGAATATCCCTCATTAAACACATCTGCTTTTTATAAAATCCAAAATCGGTTCTTTTCCGCTTTTTTTAAGCGTAGAAGTAAGCATAATCATACTCTCATCAAAATTAAAAAATTGCGCCCACTCTTTTTTCACTTTCACTTGATCGTTTTTGCCGATTTTATCCGCTTTTGTTCCGACAAGAACAACTTCAATATTAAGCTTGCGGAAAAAAGCTATACTGTTTAATTCAATCTCTGTCGGCTCGCGGCGGACATCCATTAAAAAAAAAATTGCTTTTAAGAGCGGTCTATTTGTGCAGTACTCATACAGCATTTTATCTATTTGCAATGTCATCCCGCCCGGAAGTTTTGCATAACCGTAGCCGGGTAAATCCGTAAGAGCGAAAATTTCTGTACCGCTTTTAGGCAGTGCTTGTCCGATTTTAAAACCTGCCGGTTTATTTACAACAAAGAAATTTACTTCGCGGGTCATACCGGGACGCGAACCCGTTTTGACGAGATTTTTTCTATTGACAAGCATATTGATAAGGCTCGACTTACCTGCATTAGAGCGGCCGAAAAAAGCAAACTCAGGAACACCGAGAACCGGAAACTGTTCTGCCTTTACCGCGCCTTTTATAAATTCAGCATTGACTATCCGCATACAATTTCCGAAAAGGCTTTGAGTGCCGGCGGCATATCTCCGGAAAGAACTTTTTTTGCAAGCGTTTTTCCCAACTGTACGCCCTCTTGGTCAAAGCTGTTTAAATTCCATATAAACCCTTGAAACATAACCTTATTTTCAAAATGCGAAAGCAAAGCTCCGTAGCTTTTTGGTGTCAGTGATTTTCCATAAAGTAAACTTGCAGGGCGGCAGCCGGTAAAATTTTTATTTTTATTTTCGTCGGATTTTCCTGCGGCAAAAGCGGTAATTTGTGCGATTAAATTTGCCGTTAATTTTCGGCTGTTTGTTGAGCCTTCACTTTCTACATCTTCTCCAAACTGCGATTCCGTAAAGCCGATAAATTGAAGCGGAATTATATCGCTGCCTTGATGTAAAAGCTGGTAAAATGAGTGCTGTCCGTTTGTTCCCGGTTCGCCGAAAATAACCTGCCCCGTTTTATAGCTGATAGGCTCGCCCAAACGGTTCACTGTTTTACCGTTTGATTCCATATCAAGCTGCTGCAAGTGAGCCGGAAACCGTGAGAGGGCTTGACTGTACGGTAAAACTGCCGACGCTGAATAGCCTAAAACATTCCGCTCGTAAATTCCAATCATTGCATCTAAAAGGGCAGCATTCTTTTTTATGTCCGGCTGAAGCGAAAGCATATCGGCTTCAGCAGCTCCGCTTAAAAATTCTTCGACGGAATCCATACCGAATGCAAGTGCAAGCACCGCCGCTCCGCATACCGAAGTTGAAGAATATCTTCCACCGATAAAATCGTCCATATAAAAAGATGCGAGATACTCAGGATTATTTGCGAGCGGGCTGGTTTCGCTTGTAACTGCAAGCATTTGCGTTGAGGCATCAAGACCGTTTTTTTGCAAGGCTGATTTTACAAAGCGTTCATTGGCAAGAGTTTCCTGCGTAGTACCGCTTTTTGAAACAAGAATAAAAAGCGAAGTTTCCAAGTTTATACTTTGAAGAACAGCGGTACAGTCATCGGGGTCTACATTGGAAATAAAGTGTGCCGTCATTTTTGCCCTGCCGTTTTTTTCAGCCCAATTTTTTAGTGCAAGGTATGCGGCCCGCGGTCCCAAATCCGAGCCGCCGATTCCGATTTGCACTACATCGGTAAACCTCTTTCCGCTTTTTGTTTTTACGGTGCCTGTATGAACGGCGGAAGAAAATTCTTTAATTTTTTGTAATTGAGTTAAATAAAACCGCCGCATATCCGTTCCGTTAAAAATAACGGCATTGCCCAACTGCCCGCGTGTTAAATGATGCAGCACCATTCTGTTTTCGCCGGTGTTGATAAATTCGCCGTTCAAAAGCAATTTATATTTTTCAATTACTTTTTGTTCGTCCGCAAGATTTTGGAGTGCAGCGATAATTTTTTCGGTAACCGGTTTTGCAGAATAATTAAACGTCAAACCGCCGCCCGCAGCAGTCGAATATGCTTTTATTCGGGAAGCAATATCTTCGGAAGCAAACTCTTCGGCAAGATTTATTTTTTGAGCCTTTTGTAATGTTGCAAAACTATGACACGTATCTAAATTCTTCCATTCCATAAAAACACCCCGCTTATGTTATTCGTGCGGAGGGTTTAATACCCCGATGCTCTGCGTCGTAACAAAGGGTATTAAAGCCCGACTGCAACCACCTTATAAGAACATACAATGCTCAATGTTTCGCATTGTACCCCGACGCTTGCGTCGGGGTTGTTGATTTAAATATAAATAATAAAATAAAAGCAAAATAATGTCAAGGGTTTTATTGACACAATGCACATAGTCAAAAGGTTCCAAATAAGATGTTCATCTTTGTACTCTTCCCGAACCGTCGCCCTCTGCAAGCCGTAAAACTTCTTCAAATGAAACGTGATTAAAATCGCCGATAACGGAATGTTTTAAACACGAAGCGGCGGAAGCAAAGTCTATTTGTTTTTGGGGGGTAAAGCCGTTTAGTTCTGCGCAAATTAAAGCCGCCGCAAAACTATCGCCGCCGCCCAATCGGTCTACTACCTGCATAGTGTATTTTTTGCTGAAATAGACCTTGCCTTTTTCATAAAGCATCGCCGACCAATTATTCTCGCTTGCCGAAACCGATTCCCGCAAAGTTATTCCGACTTTTTTAAAGCCGAACTTTTTGCATAATTTTGCGGCTGTTTCTTTATAACCTTTTTCATTCAATTTGCCGGAAATTATATCATTATTTTTTGAAGTAATACCGAATACCTGCGCTGCATCTTCTTCGTTGGAAATACACACATCGACAAACTCGCAAATTTCCGTCATCGTCAGGCGGGCTTCCTCCGGTGTCCATAATTTTTTGCGGTAATTTAAATCGCACGAAACCGTAAGCCCCATCGATTTTGCCGTCTTGCATGCTTCAAGACAAATTGCCGCAGCATTTTCGCTTAATGCCGGAGTAATTCCCGTAAAGTGAAACCATTGTGCATTTTGAAAAATCCGTTTCCAGTCAAACTCTTCCGGACGGGCTTCGGCTATCGCAGAGTTTGCCCTGTCATAAATAACTTTTGAAGCCCGCTGCGAGGCACCTTTTTCCAAAAAATAAATTCCCATTCGGCTGCCGCCGCGTATAACACCCGAAACATCAACACCGAATTTGCGCAAAGAATTTAATGCGGCTTGTCCGATTTCGTGAGACGGAAGTTTTGTGATATATGCCGATGCCGCTCCGAAATTAGCAAGAGAAACCGCAACATTGGCTTCCGCTCCGCCGAAAACAAGTTCCAATTTTTCGGCTTGCACAAATCGGTTTACACCCTCCGGCGAAAGACGCAGCATTATTTCTCCTACAGTAACAACTTTTTTATTTATTGCAGCGTTTTCCGGTCTTTGTTTATCTTCTCCCAAATATACGGATTTTTTTTCACTGAAAGAATTTAAAAGTTTACTTTTTACATTATCGGAATTTTTACCTTTTTGGGAATTGCCCGCACTTGAGGCAGAAGTGTTCGGTTTAAGGGTTCTTGCGTCTTTTACTATTGCTAACGCGCGTTTGGCTTCTTCGGTTATCTTTGCAAAATTTCCGGAGGCAATTAAATCTTTTGAAGCCATCCAGCTTCCGCCGCACGCAAGCACTTTAGGAAATGCAGCATATTCCATAATGTTTTCTGCAGTAATCCCGCCGGTGGGCATAAACCGCATGGTACTGTATGGTGCCGAAAGTGCTTTTATATATTTAATTCCGCCGGCAGCTTCAGCGGGAAAGAATTTAACGAGTTCCAAGCCGAAAGAAACAGCTTCCTCAATTCCGCTTGCCGTCGAAATGCCCGGAATAATGGGAATTTTATGGTTTATACAATGCGCAACAACTTTAGGATTAAGACCCGGACTTACAATAAACTGCGCCCCTGCGGCAACGGCTTTTTCAACCTGCACTTCCGACAAAACAGTTCCTGCCCCGACAAGCAATTCCGGGATTTTTTTTGAAAGAACAGAAATTGCTTTTTCCGCAGCTTCGGTTCTAAACGTAATTTCAACGCAATTGAGTCCTGCCGCAAGAAGAGCCTTGCCCAACGGTACAGCGTCTTTTTCATTTTCTAAAACAATGACCGGAACAATTCCGAGTTTTTCAATTTGCTTAAAAATCTTATTCATAAACGCTCCTCTAATAAAAATATTTTGCAGGAAACATTAGTTTCCGAAAAATATTTTTTCAATGCTTTTGCAACGAAGTGAAAAAGCACATATAATACACGATATTTGCCGATAAGGCAAACTCGCCGGATAAACAGTGAGGCTGAATTTCTGCCGAACTGTTTAGCTCTTCTCCCTATAAAAATATTTTGCAGGAAACATTAGTTTCCGAAAAATATTTTTTCAGTGCTTTTGCAACGAAGTGAAAAAGCACATATAACACACGACGTTTGCCGCAAGGCAAACTCGCTAGCTAAACAGCGAGGCAGTATTTGTGCCGAACTGTTTAGCTCTTCTCCCATAAAAATATTTTGCAGGAAACATTAGTTTCCGAAAAATATTTTTTCAAGCAGTTTTGCAGCAGCAAAACTGCATACAATAATACGACGTTTGCCGATGAGGCAAACTCGCTAGCTAAACAGCGAGGCACCATTTGTGTCGAACTGTTTACATATTGCCCTACATTTGGAAGATTCGCCGTTTGAATACTATCCAAAAAAATTAAGAAAGAAAGAATTTTATCGTAAGCCGTTTTTTCCGGTACGGATAATTTTCTATAATCTTGAACATCGGTATTCATATTTATTTCTTCCGGTATCCAAAAATTATTCATCGCTTGCCGATACCAATCGCTTGCCCAAGCGTATTTCATATTATTAAAATCATTTAGGTTTGTTGTATTACCGCCTATCATTTTACGCTTGTGGGTTTCAATGTCGCCGTTTTCATTAAACAAAGCCTTACGGGGCAAAACCGTATTTTCATGTATCATAAAGAACCTCTATAAAGGTAACCTCTAAAAACTGAAATGTTTAGAGGTTACCTAAATCTACCAACTGCAATATTATCACGAAAAAGCATTTTTTTCAATGCGTTGAAGTCCTGACATACTGCATACATTAATCTAAAAAGTAATGACAAGGCACACTTGACATATCAACAAGCGTACCCTATAAACGACTGTAGCAAACGACAAGGGCTAAGTACATAAGCATTAGGGAATCTTTAAAAAACCTTGTTAGTTTTTTTAAAGATTCCTGACAAGATGATATGCTTTTAAAGACAAAAAAGCGTATGAGTATGAGGGTATAGTTATGACTATACTCTACTATGCGGTTTTTTGACTGCTTATTGTTATAAAAAGACTAAAGCAACATATACAAACGGTACGGCAGTATTCCAATACGCCGGATTGTAAAAGTATTGCATTATCATATTATCTAATTCGGCATATCTTTACTATGTTATTCAATTTATAAAATATACTTTTTTAAATTTTTTTTTTAAGAATGCAAGACAAAATGTAAAAAATATAGTAGAATAGAAAATATCGGAGGATTAAATTGATGAAAAAGCTTTTATTTTTTTGTTTATGTTTAACAAGTGTAGCCGTTTCTATTACCGCAATAGAAGTAGATAAACCCGAAATCAATACGGTACAAAATCAGATTATAGAATTTATCAACTATACCGGAGAACACGATTCTATAGACAGCATAGAAACCATACGCGGAATAGGTACGGTTCTCGGTGCCGCTGCAAAGCAAGGCAGAGCGGGTGATATGAATAAATATGCAGTTATTCATTGTGTTGATTTGAAAACAACAGAGGGTTTTGACGCTGATATTTTTATCGTAGGCAAAAATGCCGGCGTAGACCATATTAATAACTTGCGTTTAATAATTGCAGGGTATCTTTCCGCTGCTTACGGCTATTCGCAAAAAGATGCCGCAACCATTGCTCACTTTGTTACGGTTTATAATGCTGTTTATAGGGGCAATATGCAATTTTTTAAGGGTAAATACAAACAAATTGTTGTCAGCAATTTGACTGCCGAAAAAGCGGGTATTGCTCTTAGATATGACCAATGGGCAGGGCAAACTCAACTTGTAATTCCGCTCAGCGATTCAAAGTATGCCGGAACACTCAGCTCAGTAGACACGTCTTCAATTTCAGATAAAAAAGTTGTAGAAAAAATGCGTGAAAGCGATGATAAAGAAATTGCTGCAAGAAAAGATATGGTCGATTTAAAAGAACGCGAAAGCGATGCGGCTGCAAAACGTTCCGAAGAAATGAAAGAAGATGCCGGCAAAAAACAAAAAGAAGCTGACAAAAAACAACAAGAGGCTGCTGCTCAACAAAAAAAGACTGACGAAAAACAAAAAGAAGCATCCGAAAAACAGAAAGAAGCTGATAGTGCAAAAAATAAAGCTGAAAAAACGGGTGATGTAAAAGATAAAGAAGCGGCAGAACAAAAGCAGGAAGAAGCCGATAAAGCTAAAGCGGAAGCCGATAAAGAACAAGAAGAAGCCGATAAAGCCAAAGCGGAAGCCGACAAAGAACAAGAGATGTCTGAGAAAAAAGCCGAAGAGGCGCAGCAAGATAGAAAAGACATTGCTTCCGATACGCAAAAAATAGTTGAAGAAAAGAAAGCCGAAAAGAAGGCTGAGGGGGATGCTGCCATAGCGTCCGCAATTCCGGGTTATGGTTTAAAAGTTGTTGATGAAGCCAAAATGCTTTCCGAGCTTGTTCTCTTGGATTTAAAAACCGAAAATGAACTTAGGACATCAAGTATCGCAACTATCCGCGGCAGGAGCCTTTATGCCGTCGGCAGTAATTTGCTTGCTATTGCCGGCTCGGATTCGGGGAACGGGATTATCGCTTTGGTTTTAATTGACGCGAAATCGCTTGAAATAGTCAAACAAAGTGAAGAAAATATCGCTGCCGACAGTGTTTTGATAAAAAACGGAACCGATTATTATGCCGTTATAGATAATGACGGAAGATATTTCCTAGGAAGATATAATGATAAATTGGAACTTCAAGCAAAATCTGCCGTGCAGGTATTACCGTATACTCCCGTTACAATCGGTGAACAGGGATTGTTGATTCAAGATAGTAATAAAGCAATCCGTTTGCTTAAACTTACCGATTTAACTAATATTGTTGTATCAGACGATACAAATTAAGATTTCAGGAAATAATATTTTAAAAATCTGTAGTTTTAATGTATTAAATTTTAAATTACAACTACAGATTTTTTATTTTAAAAACTGTTGACACGTTGTATTCTTTTTGATATAATACAATCTCTTTTAGGGCCTATAGCTCAGTTGGTTAGAGCAGCGGACTCATAATCCGCGGGTCGCCGGTTCAAGTCCAGCTGGGCCCATTTTTTTATATTTGGAAAACAAAGCAATAGTTACAGACTAAAATATAATGAAAAGAAGTGCATTATACTTCCGCCCATAACAAATAAATGCCATATCCCGTGCGTCCATTTAATCTTTTTCATTGCATAAAATATACAGCCTACAGTATAAATAATACCGCCTAAAATTAAGAATTTAAAGCTTAAATTGGAAAGGTGTGCTTTTAGCGGACGCGCCGCAAATATTATAAGCCAGCCCATCGGAATATATGTTATGACGGAAAGAATGCGCACCTTACTTCCGAAAATTGAGTATAAAACAATGCCTAAAACCGCTAGCCCCCAAATTATACCGAAGATAGTCCAGCCGACAGCTCCATGCAAGACGGTAAGACAATATGCGGTATACGTTCCTGCAATGAGTACATATATTGAACAATGATCAAATATACCGAAAACTTTTTTTGCTTTTAAAGGAAGCGCGTGATATAAAGTAGAAAATAGATATAGAATAATCAAAGATGAACCGAAAATTATATATCCCACAATATAGGATGCCCGTAAGTCGGAGGGGGCATATTTTGCTGCCCGTATCGTTAAAAGTACCAAAGCCGCAATGGAAAGCCCTGCTCCTATCCCATGGGTTATTGCATTTGCTATTTCCTCTCCAAGCGAATATCTTCTTTTTAGTACTTGTTTTTCTTTTTCCATTTTTACTTCAAAGTTATACCTATCGGCATTCCTGCCGGAATCCGCCGTCTAAATTAAGCGGCATTATTTTAGGCTTTTAATTTAAACATTTCTGTGTATTTAGACCGAATAAACTCAAAAAAGTTGCAATTTAAAATAAATCCGGTTAAATTCCTCTATAAAAACTTATTTACTTTTTTTTTATTCATTGACTATATTTTAATTTCCTGTTATAATAGAAACCGAAGTAATCAATCTATTGACTAAAAATAATAGGAGGTCAAAAGTGAAACTTGAATT
>CALINC010000072.1 GCA_938045195.1 uncultured Treponema sp. | reverse complement strand
GGCTAAATTCGACAGCCTCGAAATCTGAAGATTTCTGCGTTGCCGAATTTTATTGAAAGCTTTATATAATCAGCATTGCGTCGCCATAAGAAAAAAATCTATACCGTTTTTCAATTGCATATTTATAGGCATTAAAGATATTTTCTTTGCTTGCAAGTGCCGAAACAAGCATTACCAGTGAAGATTCAGGGGTGTGAAAATTTGTAAACAGTTTATCGACAATTTTAAATTTATAAGGAGGATAAATGAAAATATCGGTAGACTGTACTCCCGTTTTTAATGTGCAAGTTTTTGCGTCCCATGCGGATTCTAAAGTGCGTACACTTGTTGTGCCTACGGCGATAATAGGTCTGCCCGTTTTTTTTGCTTCCGAAATAGTATGCGCCGTTTCTTGCGAAATAAAAAAATGCTCAGTGTGCATTTTATGTTCTTCTATTTTTTCCGCACGCACCGGTAAAAAAGTTCCAAGCCCGACGTGAAGCGTAATATATTCGAGACCTATACCTTTTGATTTTATTTTATTTAGAACATCTTGAGTAAAGTGAAGCCCCGCGGTAGGTGCTGCAATAGAACCGTAAGTTTTTGCATACACCGTTTGATAACGGTCTGCGTCTTCTTCCGTATCACTGCGGCGGATATATGGCGGCAGGGGAATGTGTCCGTTTAGATCAAGCCATACGTCATTAATTACTTTATCGAATTTTAAACATCGGAATTCGCCGCCCATATTTTCAGCATTTTCAATAATTTCCGCTTTTGTTCCGTCGGCAAAAATAAAAGTTTTACCGGCCTTTTGTCTTTTTGCTCTTTTTACCATAACCTGCCACAGGGAGCCGTCCGATTGAGGTATAGGATTTATCATTAAAAATTCCGTTTCGGAATCTGAAGAACTTTTTGCGTAAAGTCTTGCGCGCCGAACTTTGGAATTATTAAAAACCATTAAAGCATTTTTAGGCAATATATCCGGTAGGTCTGAAAACATTTTATCTTCTATTTTGCCGGTTTCTTTATCTAAAATTAAAAGTTTATCTCCGCCTCTTTCTTTTGCAGGGGTTTGTGCAATTAATTCTTGAGGTAAATCAAAATTAAATTCTTTTGTAAACATAAATAAAACCTCAACATTATCTATTTAAAATATTTTTGGGATATGTATAGACGGAACCGCAATTATGGCAATAAAGTTCTATTACATCCGGTCCGTTTTTGTACATATCTTCAAGTTCGGCTTTCGGTAATGCTAATAGTTTAGACTTAAAATTTTCTGAATTGCACGGACAATAAAAGTCTATTTTTCTTTCTATAAGAACTTCGGGGCTACAGTTACGGAACAAACCGAAAATAATATCTTCTCTGTTACCCCCTTCCGCAAACCATCGCCCCAAAGAGGGCACCGCAGAAAAAGCGTGTTCAACTTTTGCTATAAAGTCTTCGCCCGCCAAAGATTCGGCTTCAGGCATAAGCTGAATATACATTCCGCCTGCACCGATAACTCTTCCGTCTTTATCAAATTGAATGCCTGTATTAAAACCTGTAACGATTTGTTCTGACTGCAAAAAATATTCGGATAAATCCAAAGCAATGTTTTTATGTTTAATTTCGGTTATGCCGGTTATCGGTTCTTTTCCGCTTTTAAGTATTCCTTCCGGATAGCGGATTACCGAAATTTTTCCGTCGCCGAAAAGCGGTTTTAAATTCCAATCAGTCATCTCTTCATGTAAAATAATCGGATCCTGAAAAAGATAGCCGCGGACAAAGCCTTCGCTGAAAGCCTCAGTATTAAATCCTACAAGCGGACCTTTTGTATCGCAGCGAAATACGGCTCTCTCTCTTCCTTTCATCATCGGAATTAAAAGAGCGGCGCACAACGAGGCATGTCCGAGTGCAAGAGTTTCCAAAAGCCCCAGATTATGCCGGACGCGCATTTTATTTATAAACCGTGTCCCATGAAAAAAAGCACCGCGTATTGCGCCGTTGCCGAGCATAAACACAGTCATTCCGTCTTTATGCATTGTTTTAAATTTTTCGAGCAAAACGGCATCTGTAATTTGTTTATCAATCATTGTGCGGGATTATAACAAACTTAAAAGAAATAGACAATCGGATACGATAAGCCTCTAGTTTTTATAATTTTCCTCTTTATCAAAATTGAAAATGCACTTTGCATATCCGTAATCGGAATTATCCCAAGAGCGTTCCAATCTTATATTTGTAGAATTTATATCATTGCATATATTTTTAAAATTACCGCGCGGGCATAAACTTGAAACTATTTGTATGTTCTTTTTTTGTTTTTGAAAATGTATTTTTTCGTTAAGAACGGTAAAATATTTTTTACGCATTGACAAATCAGTCATATATTTTGTGTAATATTTGAGTAAAAAAATTGCTTCAGTATCCATATCGGAATAATATGTTATTCTTTCTAAAATTTCTTTTATATAATTTAATTCGGTTTTTGCTTTTTGTTTTACTTTTTCGTCATAGATTGTACCGTAATTTTTACATAAGGTTTCAATTAATTCTTTTTCGGTATTATAAATATGAATTTCTTTTTGTGTATTTGCTTTTATTACGTTATAAAAATTTTTGCATGTATCTTCTACAACATACATTTTGCAGGAATATAAAATAGGGCATTTTTGCGTGGTAAGATAAATTAAGGTGCTTTTTATTACATCACAATAACCCGCCCCCTCATTTTCTTTTCCGAATTTAAAAACATGCGAATCTACGCCTTCAATAGGAACAGGGATTAAGCCGCATGCATAAAATATTTCTTCAGGAATTGCATCACCGAAAATGCCTACAACATTATTTGCTTTTAAATAATTCTCAGTACATTCAACATAAGCATTTCGTCTTAGTTCAATTAAAAAATCTTTATCTACCGGATTGTTTATTTTTATACCGCTCATATTATTTTCCTAAAAGACAAGCATCCATTCCATAACAGGTAATTTCAATAGGGGTTTTACTTGCAGTAGAGCCTATATCAATTCCAATATAATACATAAGAATTTTTTTTAACATAAAATATGAAATAAGTCAAGTATAAATTGTAAAATTATAGTATTGACTAAACTGTAAATTTAACACATAATCCGCTTATTAAGATTTTATTGAAAAATACTTCAACTTGTTATGGAGAAAATATGAAAAAATCTTTTTTTATTTTTGTGTTATCGCTAATTTTTACTTGTGTGCTTTTTGCGGAGAATGCACCGGGTACAAGTAAGCTTGGAATTTATCTCGGTTATCCTGCAGGTATTTCATTTTCTCATAATTTTACCCGGAAAGATCAACTGGATATTTCAGCGGCATATACACTTGGTTTTCCGGGTTCATATCTTTTTCAAGGATTGGATTTATATATAGGGTATCTGCGTTCCATTTATGAGCTCAATGTAGGAGGTGCTATCTGCCCACTTGAGATTGGCGGCGGTCTGGGAACGGCGGTGGTACAAGAACAAACCTATCCGAATAATGGGCGGAATATGGCCGCGTATTTAGGTGTTTTTTTGGATTTAAGGTGGGAAGTGTTTTTTAAAAATGCACCCAAGTTTAATTTATTTTTTGATATAGCCCCCGGTGTATTTTTTAATTTTACGGCTAATAAGTATAATAGATATCTTGCTCTTTTTACAGGCAGGGGCGGTATCGGCTTTAGATATGTATTTTAGAATAAACTATGAATATTTTAACCGATAAATTTAAAGAAGTGTTAATGTCGGTTTTACCGATTGTAATACTTACGTCAATTTTAAACTTCACTTTTATTCATATTGAATACCATATTTTTATAAGATTTTTGCTCGGCAGCGTTTGTATAATTTTTGGACTCGGTCTTTTTCTTTTTGGAATAGATATAAGCGTTGCAAAAATAGGCATCTATATGGGCGAGGAAATAACAAAACGGAATAACCTCTTTATTTTAATTTTGGGCGGTTTTATTCTCGGATTTTTAATTTCGATTGCAGAACCCGATTTGCAAATTTTTGCAGAGCAGGTAGCGGACGCTACTCAAGGAAAAATCTCTTCGGTATTTCTTGTAGTGTTAGTGTCTATCGGGGTAGCACTTTTTGTTATGCTCGGTCTTTTGAGAATTGTATTTAATATTTCGCAAAAAATCTTTTTTTTAATTTCATACGGAATAATTTTTGCACTTGCACTTTTTTCATCTGCGGAATTTATTTCCATTTCATTCGATTCTTCAGGAACAACCACAGGTGCAATTACCGTTCCGTTTATTCTTGCTCTATCACTCGGCGTTTCGGCAATGAAAAAGAACTCTACCGAGTCTGAAGAAAGTTCTTTCGGACTTGTCGGAATGGCTTCTGCCGGGGCTATCCTTGTCGTTCTTACGTTAAGTGCTCTAAGCCGTTCTGCACAAATTTCTCCGGAAGGTTTTGAATTTAATTTGGATATTAGCACAAAGGTGTTTGCTCCTTTCGGAACACTTTTTGCACACACGTTACAGGAATGCTTTATTTCTCTTCTTCCGCTTACACTTATCTTTTTTGTAACTAATTTTATCAGTATTAAATTAAGACGCAAAGATTTAATGCAGATTGTAAGCGGTCTTATAATTACATTGATAGGTCTTTTCTTATTTATGTGGGGAGCAAAATCGGGCTTTTTGGATGTCGGAATTTTAATCGGTAATACAATCGGCAAAATAAATTCAAAACCGCTTATTCTTTTTATCGGTGCTTTGGTAGGATTGGTTTCGATTTTAGCTGAACCTGCGGTTTATGTTTTAACGGTACAAATTGAAAACGTAACAAGCGGTCATATTAAACGAAAAATTGTTTTAATATTTTTGTGCATAGGGGTCAGCCTTGCTGTTATGCTTTCGATGTTAAGGATTATAGAGCCGGCATTTCAATTATGGCACATCCTTTTGCCAGGCTATATTGTTTCGCTTTTACTTTCGTTTATCGTTCCCGATTTGTTTGTAGGTATAGCTTTCGATGCGGGCGGAGTTGCTTCAGGACCTATGAGTGCAACTTTTGTACTCTCGCTTGCACAAGGGCTAGCAAATGCAACGCCTACAGCAAATGTATTGATTGACGGTTTTGGAATAATCGCGGCTATTGCGCTTGCTCCGATTATCTCGCTTCAAGTGTTGGGTTTGATTTTTAAAATAAAAAGCGCAAGAAATATTGGAGTAAAAAATGAATAACTTTTCGCTTCTTATCATTTTAATCCCATTCGGGCATGCTTCAAAGATAGTAAAGTATGCAAAAGAAAATGGAATGACAGGTGCTACTATTATGATTGCATTCGGTACCGTAAAAAATAAAATCCTCGATTTTTTAGGAATCCGTGAGATACGTAAAGAATTAATTTTAACTGCCGGACGCACCGAATTTTTAGATGAGTTGATGGGAAAATTGGAAAATAAATTTGACATAACGAGGAAAAATTTTGGGATTGCATTCAGCATTCCTTTGTCATATATAAATCAAAAAAAATTATACGGCGGTGAACCCGCTGAATTTAAAAGAGAGGAGATTAAAACTATGAAGTCTGCAATATTCACAATTGTTAATAGAGGAAAAGCGGGAGAGGTCGTCGATGCAAGTTTACAGGCAGGCGCAAGGGGAGGCACTATCATAAATGCACGCGGTTCGGGACTAAACCAAACTATGCAAATTTTTAATATGGAAATTGAACCTGAAAAAGAAATAGTTTTAACGATTGTTGATGATGAAAAACTTGAAACCGTAGTTAAAGCTATCAGGGAAAAGTCTAATGTTGAAACCGACGGACACGGGATACTGTTTGTTCTTCCTGTAAGTAAAAGTTATGGAATAAAATAGATAATAATTATAAAGACGCAAATATTAATTTATGCTTGATTAAATAGACATCTTCGTATATATTTATCTTGTAAAATTTTTATAAGGATTGGTTTTATATGAAAGCAAAGATGACTCAATTTTTAATTGAAAGTAAGCCCTTGCTCAAAAACCTGATTGAAGAACTTTCTAGAGAATTTAAATATGTTTCTATCTTGGGATGTGATTCAAAGGGTGTGGCTTTTTCAGTTAGAAAAAATGCGGTGTCCGTAAGCGATTCATTTTCGACGGAACGGGGGTTTGTGGTACGCGTATATAACGGTATCGGTTATTCGGAATATTCTTTTAACACGCTCGATATGGACGATGTAAAAAAGAATATCAGACAAATTGCAAAAAACGATATTGCGTTCTTACAATCGAATAATTTGGAAATTACAAAATATCCGGTAATTGAAGAAGATGCCGTTACTAAAAGTTTTTATGTGGAAGTAAAAGAACCATTTGATTCTGCAACTTCAGAGCAAAAAATAAAACGGCTTGAAGTAATGATGAAAAAAGGCTTTGACTATTATCCCGAAATGATAGATTTTCAAGTGCGGTACGAAGAAGTTTTGGTTTGTAAAATTTTCCTCTCGCAAAAAAAAGATTTAGAGCAGTCATACCCCTACGCAATTTCGTATCTTATTCCATACCTAAAAAAAGGTGAAGAAGTAAAATACAGTTTTCAAGCCTTTTCGGGCAACTGTGGAATGGAACTTTTGCACAAAGTTGAAGCGAATATAACGAAAAGCATTGATTCTACTATGGAACTTTTAAAAGCCGAAAAAATAAAACCCGGTGTGTATGATATTATCTGCAAACAAAATGTTACCGGTCTTATCGCACACGAGGCTTTCGGACACGGTGTTGAGATGGATATGTTTGTAAAAGACAGGGCAAAGGCAAAAGAATTTATGAACAAAAAAGTCGCCTCAGAAATTACGGATATGCACGATGGTGCTGCGGCAGCCGAACAAGTTTCTTCGTATATGTTTGATGACGAGGGAACGCTCGCACAAGATACACAGATAATTGAAAATGGAATTTTAAAGCGGGGTATATGCGATATACTTTCGGCTTTATCTTTAGGGGTAAAACCCACCGGTAACGGCAAGCGGGAATCTTTTGAACGGAAAGCCTATACAAGAATGACAAATACTTTTTTCAGTACAAAAAATTCAACACTTGATGAAATGATAAAATCGGTACAACACGGTTATCTTTTGGACG
Organism: uncultured Treponema sp.; assembly: GCA_938045195.1. Taxonomy (GTDB): domain Bacteria; phylum Spirochaetota; class Spirochaetia; order Treponematales; family Treponemataceae; genus Treponema_B. Next base: position 14,753 of record CALINC010000072.1, on the reverse strand, counting down.
GTTATTTTAGCGGAATGGAAGACCCGAAAAACTGGGGCATTCAGTGTGCCGTCGAAAAAGGCTACGAAATAAAAGACGGAAAACTTACCGGAAAAATTGTCGGACCGATTTTCTTAACAGGTTATGTACCTGAACTGCTTTCTTCAATTTCAATGATTTCGGGTAAAGAAGATTTTGAGTTGGGCGGTTCCGGTTTTTGCGGAAAGGGGTATAAGGAATATGTCCGCACTTCGGCAGGCGGCGGTTATATAAAAGCAGTCGGGAGATTAGGATAATGAAAGAAAAAATAATTTCAATTTTGAAAAACCAAAAAAATATAAGCGGTTACCGCATGGTAATTTCCAGCGATCATTCCTCTGAAATGTTTTTTGTAAAAACAAGAATGGATATGAATCGGGCAAAACGCGTTACACATGCCGTGCTTACCGTGTACAAGGATTTTGAAGAAAACGGTAAAAAGTATCGAGGCTCTGCCGATGTAAAAATTCCGCCGACCATGACAACTGCGGAAATTACAAAAAAAATAGAAGACGCTGCATTTGCAGCGGGCTTTGTAAAGAATGAGTGGTATCCGCTTGCAAAACCGTCAGCAGAAAAACCTTTTATTGTTTCTTCAACTTTTGATACGGAAGATTTAAATCCTGAAATACTTAAAATTCAAAATGCAATTTACAAGAGGCGGGACTCAAAAGCAGAAATTAATTCGGCTGAGATTTTTATTCACAATGTTGATGTGCAAATTATCAATTCCGAAGGTGTTGATATTCAATACAAAAAATACAACGGTTTTATCGAAGTGATTACTAACTGTTCGCTTGGAAAAGAAGCCGTTGAAATTTACGGCGATGCCTCGTTTGCAAGCGAAAGCGGCAAACTCATTGATGAGATGATTTCAAATCAGTTAAAAGAAACTGAAGAGCGTTCTATTGCGCAAAAAGCAAAGCATATTGATTCAATCAATGTGATTATCACAAATAAGGCGGTTGCTTCGTTTTTTGAATTTTATATTGAACAAACATCTGCCGGACTTGTGTACACAAAATCTTCGCGTGCGGAATTGGGAAAAAATTTTCAAGGTGCGGACATTAAAGGCGATGCGGTAAATATAAAATTAGTTCCTAATTTGCCGAACTCTCCGGCTTCCTCTCCGTATGACAGCGACGGTTTCCCGCTTAAAGAACATACACTCTTTGAAAACGGCGTAGTAAAAACCTATCACGGCTCTTTGAGGTATTCTCATTATTTGGGAGTAGAGCCGACCGGTTCTATCGGTAACTTTGAAGTCGCCGCCGGAACAAAGACGGAAGCCGAGCTGAAAAAAGAACCGTATTTGGAAATCTTAACGTTTTCAGACTTTTTTCAAGATGCGATAACGGGTGATTTCGGCGGCGAATTCCGCCTTGCCCGCTACTTTGACGGCAAAGAAATTCATATTGTAAATAACGGTTCAATTTCGGGTAATATGTTTGAAGCTCAACGAGAATTCTTTTTTACCAAAGAAAGAACGCAGCATTCTTCTTATCTCGGACCTAAGAGCGTAGTAATTCCGAATATGGAAGTCTTGGGTGAGTAGTTACATGTTTTTATATTAAAGAGATACCGATTGAATTCGCAAACGGATTATAGTTCTGCAAAACCGAATTTAATCGGTATTTTTTTCAGTGTTTATTTTTTTCAAAGACTTTAATCAACATATAGCCTGCAAGCATACATATTGCCGAAATAAGGCGCATATTAAACGGCTGACATACGCGTGGAAATATATGCAGAATTGAACCTGCTACAAGTCCTAGAATGAAAGAATATGTTTGCTTTGGATATTTGTCTAAAAGAAAATTGATTAAACGTGCTGAAATAAAAATACCTACAAGTACTCCGGCCCCTACGCTCATTAAAATCGGAAAATTAAAATCGTTTATAGCTTTTATAATAGGATAATAGACACCCATAATTAAAAGAATAAATGAGCCGGAAATCCCCGGTATTATCATAGCTGCGGCTCCGGCAATTCCTGCCAAAAATAAAACAGCAATATTTTTGATTGATATTGCAGTTACGGTATCGCTGCTATTTACCGAAGCGTCTTTTAAAAAGTACATTGCAATCATAATTGAAAGCCCTAATAAAAACCAAACGAATTTAATTGCGGCGGCGGATTTTTTTAGGTTGTCTTTCTCTTTTACAAATTCAAAGAGCAGAGCAATGCTGCCTGCAATTAAACCGACAAAGAAGAAATTTATTTGCACGGGAAATCTTTCATATAAAATTTTAAATACTCGTGCAAATAATAGAATGCCGCAAGCTATTCCGGCAAGGAGGCACAACAAATTTTTTCGATGTTCTTTAATTTTTTTTATATCAAAAGCTGCAAGATTTATTAAGTCGGAATAAACTTCAAAAACCACGGCGATAGTACCGCCCGAAACGCCGGGTATGACATTTGCGATTCCAACTGCTATACCGGCTATGAATTTTTTTATGTAATTTATCATAATAAGAAATTATACTTGAATTTTCTGATAGACACAATAGGTAAAAATATGGTAAAATAAGAGAATGTTATATCATATTGCAAAAATGCTGGCTCCCTATTTTGGGCCCATGCGTCTTTTTCAATCTTATACCGTTTTAATTTCTATAGGTTTATTTTTAGGTTTTTTATTGACGGTTTTTTTTCTGCCTAAATTTTATTCAAAATTGCCGAAAGACAGAGGCAGAGAATTTACAGTGAACCCTGAGCTTGCCGTTGGAAAACCGACCGGTGCGGGGTCTGTTTTTATTTTAATTTTTATTCTATGCGTTTTTATTTTAATTAAACCAACCTTAACGCAAGGCTTGATTTTGCTTTTAACGGTTGCCGTTATGATAACGGGTTTTTTGGATGATCGCTCGGTTAAATCATGGGGAGAATACTTAAAAGGCTCCTTGGATTTGATATTATCGCTTATAACAAGCTTTGTAATTTTCTTTGTTTATTTTAACGGAAAAGTTATATTTTGGCTTCCTTTTACTTCAAACTTTATTGATGTGCCGCCTATAGTTTTTTTTATTGTGTCGATATTGATTTTGTGGATTTCGATTAACACTACAAATTGTACCGACGGGGTTGACGGACTTTCGGGGACGCTTATTTTGATGGCGTTAGTTTCGTTGGGAATTGTTTTTTACTTTGTTTTAGGGCATGTAAAAGTTGCGGCTTATTTATTGGTTCCGTCTATTCCGACAGGAGCAAAATGGGGCGTTATGATTTTTACGCTTTGCGGGGTTTTAACGGGCTATTTATGGCATAACGCATATCCGAGTAAAGTACTTATGGGCGATGCCGGTTCGCGGGCTTTAGGCTTTTTTATCGGAGTATTGGTTTTGATTTCGGGGAACCCCTTTATTCTCTTAATGACGAGCGGAATGATTTTGATTAACGGCGGAACAGGGATATTAAAAATTGTTTTATTGCGGTTTTTCAAAATAAAAATTTTTAAAAATATAAGATTTCCTCTTCATGACCACATGAAAAAAAATTTACAATGGTCGCCGACGCAGGTTTTAATTAGATTTGTGATTTTACAGATTTTAATTACAATTATACTTTTAGGAATTTTATTTAAGATTCGTTAAGTTCCATTTGTTAAGATGAATTTTTTAGAACGGTTTGAGCCGCTTGCCGGTATGGAAAATACTGCAAAACTCAAAAATGCAAAAATTGCTCTATTCGGTTTGGGCGGTGTCGGCAGTTATATTGCTGAAGCTCTTGCCCGCAGCGGCATAGGGAGCTTTGTTTTAATTGATGGAGACAAGATAGAAGAAAGTAATATCAATAGGCAGCTTTATGCTCTCCGCTCTACGATAGGAAAATTAAAAACCAAGATAGCAGAACAGCGCATTCTTGATATTAACCCTAATTGTAAAGTCCAAACCGTTTCCGATTTTGTTTTGCCTGAAAATTTTTTTGAAGTCTTACCTAAAGACTTTTTTTCGGGATTAACATTTTTGCTTGATGCCGTAGATACGGTTGCCTTGAAAATTTTTCTTGCAGCTGTTGCCGAAGAAAAACATATTCCGCTTATTTCCGCAATGGGCTGCGGTAACCGCTTATCTGCCGATTTTGAGTTTGCCGACATTTATAAAACTTCAGTCTGCCCTTTATGCAGGGTAATGCGGACTGCATTAAAAAAGCAAAATGTAAAAAATCTAAAAGTTTTATACTCAAAAACGCCTGCACAAATAAAACAAAACCCTCCGGCTTCTTGTGCATGGGTACCCTCCATTGCCGGTTTAATAATTGCCGGTGAAGTTGTAAAAACTATTTGTTCTGCAGCGTAAAGCGGCGGCAAAGTTGGTGCGAAAATTACGTCAAAAGGATGTCTCTATAGCACTATCAAAAACACGCAGAAAAGTAATCAAACAAGAAAGGATAAGGTGCAATCGCTGATTTTCGGCAAAAGAATGTAGCCTACTTTCTGCTTTATGTCAAGATGTAATTGACTAAAATCGTTTTTTTTGTATAATAATACATAAGGACACTATGATTGAAAAACCTGCACAAAGCAACTTAACCACTGCATTGGATTTTCTCAAACAAGGAGACCTTGAAGCGGCTTACTCCGAGCTTGAAAGAATTTTAAGAAACAATTTGGATAATGCGGAAGTTGAGTATGCACTTAGGGGGGTGAGCTTTTGGCTCGAAAAATTAAAAACTGCTAAACAGGCGGCGGAACCTCTTGAACGGGGCGAATATATGATAGCTAATTGGAAGCCTTTTTTAAATTTTATCGGGAAACAGGGGAAATATCATGAAGCCGTTATATATGCGTTAAAATGCGCTGTTTTTACACAGGCACTCAATTTTTATGCAGAGCTTTTTACCGGCGAAGCGGGACTTCCTGACCCGGAGCCTTACCGCAAAGCAGGGCTGTGTTATAAGGTCCTTGGGAATTACGATAAAGGGCTGGAATTTTTGAAGTATGCAGCAGAGCTTAATAAAAAATCTGCTGCCGTTATGGCAGAACTGGCAGATTGCTATGCACTATACGGAGAAATAAAAATTTCAAAGGCTTTTTTTAGAGAGGCCTTTTTTATTAATCCCGCTGAAATAGAGCTGCAATTTTTAGAATCCGAGGTTATAAAACGGCTTATAAAAAAAGTAGAAGAGATAGGCTATAACAATGAGCTTGTTCTCGAATGGATTCCCGTTTACGGTGTAATTGACGGAGTATTTAATGTAAAACGGGAATTACGTTCTTTTGAATTTGGTCAATTAAAACAAAAAATTTTTTGTCTTGAAAATGAAGAACGGGAAAAGACCGGTATTCAGCGGGCAAAACTGATACCGCGTCTTATAAACAATTATTTTTGGCTGATAGATCATTACGTTAACGTAAATGAATCTAAAGCAAAAATAGACGATGTGCTTTTAAGAATAAAAGTATTGGATAAAGATATTTATAAACGCTATATAGAATAGCAATTTTGGGGGTGTTATGGCTGACATACAAAAACAACTGACGGTGATGCTCAATGAAGAAAAATGGACACGAGCAGCTATAGATGATTATAGTACAAAAAATTTTGAAGACCTTTACAAATTGATTTCCGCCGCAAGGAAAGAAAATGTTATAAATGAGATAAAAACAATTTGTGATGAACATTTGGCACACACAAAAAATAGTATAATAGCCCTTTATATTTCGAGTATAATCTCACTTTCAAATCAACTTTTGGATGATTCTACCGTAGTAAGTCTTATAGACATTTTTACAAATAATCACAAAATGCAAATTGTAGAATATCTTTGTAAAAAAGTGCTTGAATACGGCGAGTCCAAATTTGCATTGCGAACCTTGTCGGAGTGTTATAAAACATCCGGAAGTAAAGAAATATATGATATTTGGGAACGCTTGGTAAAAATAGATTATGATGAAGCTGATATAGCGAAACTATTGGCGGAAAAATACGAAAAAGATGCCAATATGGAAAAATCTATAGAATACTACAAAAAGGCTCTGTATCGATTTATAAACAGAAAGCAAATAAACGGAATAAAGGAAATGTGGGCAAAACTCGTAACCTTAATTCCTGATGAAATCGATTTTTTCTTTAGAATACAGGCGAAAATTGCTGCCGTCATGGATTCCGTCCGCAGCTCAATGTTATTGGAAGATATTTATGAGTATTACCGCAAAAAAGAAAATTGGAATATTGCAATTGATATTTTAAAGAAAATTCTTGACAATGACGAAAAAGACTTTGCTGCTCGCGAAAAGATTATCGACTGCTTTAGAAATAAATATAAAGATCACAGCCAGCTTGAAGAATATATCAAAATTTCCAATTTAAATCAGGCATGGCGACCTATTCACGACGCAATTGCGGATTTTGAAAAACACATATCATTTGATACAGGTAGTTTTGTCTTCCATAGAACATGGGGTGTGGGGCGAATTGCTTCCGTAAAGGATGATGAGCTCGTTATCGACTTTGCAAAAAAGCGGGGGCATAAAATGAGCCTTAAAATGGGTATTACTGCATTGCAAACTTTGGACCGTGAACATATTTGGGTCTTAAAATCAACGCGTAACCGCGAGGCTCTGGCAAAGAAAATAAAAGCCGAACCTGAATGGGCTCTAAAAGCCGTTATAAAGAGTTTTGACAATAACTGCGATATGAAACGTGTAAAACAAGAGCTTGTTCCCTCGTTATTAACTACAAGCGAATGGACAGGGTGGAACACAAAGGCCCGTAAAATTTTAAAAGAAAATCCCATATTCGGTATAAACCCCGAGAATATAGATTTTTACACAGTCCGAGAACGCCCCATTTCGTTGGAAGAAAAACTATCCAACGAATTCAAGGCGCAAAAGAATTTCTTTGCAAGAATAGAACTGCTCAATACTTATGACGCTTCGGATATTTGCGATGACGACTCCGATACATTTAGAGAAATGCTTGATTATTTTGAAGGCTTCTTGAAAACGATCAATCAAGTAAATGAGCAAACTGTTTCGGCTTATATATTGGTACGGGAATTTTCTGCCGATAAGCAACTTTTATCCTCCGGCAAACAATATAATTTTGCCGAACTGTACGCTCAAATAGAAAATCCTACCGAGCTTTATATGGCAATAAAAGATAAGGTTTCCGTTAGGGGTATGTCATTACGGCAAAGATTTTTAAAATATATTAAAAATTTGATTGCAAATTGGGAAAAAGAATACATCAAACTATTTCCGGTCATACTTGCACCCGAAATTTTACAAGCACTAATAGAAGAAGGTTCAATTACCGAACTAAAAGCTCTTGTAAAAGACTGTTTTGAAAATTACCGCATTTACAGAAATGCCGTAATTTGGTTCTTTAAAAATGTTCAAAATGAAGAATGGTTTAAAGAGCTCGGTATCAGTCTTGAACAGCAGCTTATTGTTCTTATTCATATTTTAGATATTACCTACCGCGAGATTGCTTCACGGCGCAATACTACGGAAAACCGAAAAATAAATCATCAGATTCATTCTATTTTGTTTGAAAAAGACAATCTTTTGGAAAATTTTATTGTGCAAAGCGATACCGACACAATCAGCAGATTGTATACGCTCATCGACGATATAAAAGATTTAGACCCGATGATTAAAATGAATATTCGCGGAAAAATTGTAGAAAAGTACAAAGACTTCAAATTCTTTGAAATTGAAGAAAAAACAGTTACGGCACATGGCTTAATTGTTACGGCAAAAATGTACGACATTAAGACAAAAGAACTCATCGAAATCCGTGATGTTAAGATTCCGCAGAATTCTAAAGATGTCGGTGCGGCACTTGCTTTGGGCGACTTGCGCGAAAATGCGGAATACAAAGCGGCTAAAGAAGAACAAAACCGTTTGAACAATGCGCTTGCCCGTTTGCAGGATGAACTCGACAGGGCTCAGATATTCGACCCGACAACTGCTACAGCTAAAAAAGTTTATTTCGGCAGCAAAGTAAAAGTATTAAATAACCTGACGAAAACCGAAGAAGAATATATTATTTTAGGTCCATGGGAGTCTGATCCCGCTAATGGAATTATTTCGTATATGTCACCATTGGGTAACGGCTTATTTAACCGTAAAAACGGCGAAGAATTTGAATTTGCAGTAAACGAGGAAACACGAAGCTACAAAATTTTAGATATCGGCATTGCAAATTTAAAATAATGTAATATAATATAAAGAGAGATATGATAAACAGTTAGGCAGGGATTCAGCCTCACTGTTTATCCGGCGAGTTTGCCTCATCGGCAAATGTCGCTTTATTATGGGAGATATGATAAACAGTTAGGCACAAATGGGTGCCGCTCTGTTTATATAGCGAGTTTGCCCCATCGGCAAACGCCGCTTATGGGAGATATTATGAAAGTTCTAAAAAAAATTTTTCTGCCTCTTCTCTTTGTAATTGCAGCATCAACCGTATTTGCACAAAATACGGCTAAGGGCAATGCCGATATTGTTATTCTTGTTGATACATCAGGAACGGTACTTCAATATTATGAAGAGATAAATAAAAAAGTTTTAAAAGAAATTACAAATAAATTCGTCAGGAAAGGCGATACCGTTCATATTTTGTCATTTAATGCCGATGCCCGCTACGAAATGTCCCAAAAAATCAATTCCGAAGCGGACTTATCACGCGTCGTTTCTCGATTTTTTCTTTTGTATCAACTCGGTAAAAATTCGGATTTTTTAACGGGTTTAAGTTATTGTAAGCAATATACTGCAAATTTAAAATCGAATAAAGAGCAGATTTTAATCGTTATTTCCGATGGTATTTTTAACCCGCCGGAAACAAGCCCTTATAAAAATTATAGCGGCGAGCAGATTAAAAATGAAATAGGCTTGCTCGCAGGAAATATACGCAAGCAGGGCTGGAAAGTTTACTATGTAAAATTACCATATCCCTCAGATGCAATTATTCGGGATTTGGATGGAGAAGAATTTTATACTTCTGCCGCTTCGGGGAATTCGGGTACGGCAGGCAGCACGGGTACTGGTTCGGCAGGCGGAACCGGCAGCACCGGAGCGGGTTCTACGACCGGCTCCGGCAGTGTAAATTCAGGTGCAAGCGGAACAGCTTCGTCAAGCGGTACGCAAGGGTACGGTGCTACAGGAAGTGGAGACGGTGATGCAAATTCCGGTGCCGGAGGAACAAATTCGACGGGTTCCTCTGAAGAGGGGTATGACAGCCGATCTTCTTCGGAAGGTGAAGACAGCGGTTCTAAAGAATATAAAGATGTTTCAAAATCATTTACGGATTCTTCGGGTGCTTCGACAAGCGAGCTTTCCAAAACGGGAGAATTTTCCATAGAGGATAACGGAAAAAATTTACCGTCAGTTATTTTTCCCGAAAAACTTGAAGCACGCGGTAATAAACTTAATTTTATTTTAGAAATTATAAATAATTTTGAAGAAGATTTTGACCTTAAACTTACCGAAATAGTGTTAGACAATGGAATGAATATAAGCCGGATACCGGTACAGACAGCAAAAGTTATAATTAAACCGAATGAAAAAGCAGTTATAAACGTCAGTGCAACTCTTCCGCCGGAATATTCGGAAGGGAATTATGATACAAAATTGCGTCTTGAATTTGAAGATGAAAAAAAAGTGTTACCCCAAGTTGCGGAATTGCGCCTTTCGGTTTTTCCTACAGCTTTAAAAAAACTGTTCGGCTCAAATCCTTTGTTGATTATCATTCCGGCAGTTCTCATTCTTTTGCTTTTGCTCTTTCTTATTTTCTTCTTACTTAGAAAAAAGACGGCGAACCCCGTATCGGGAGCCTTGCGGAGAGCCGGAAGTACGGCAGAGGGAAGCACTAGTTCAATATACTCTGAAAACAATAAGGATAGAGTCGCTGCCCAGACGCAGGCGGATGAGAATTTACGAAAAAATATTTTATCGACATCACTTTCGCAGCAGCAAGTACGAGGGGGACATTTATCACCTGCCAATCATCTTGAGAAAATTGAAATTAAGCGTAATCAGTCAGGTATGACAGAAATCTACGTATTAAATCAAAACAGGTGTATCGGCAAACGGAATATTCACGTAATGAGACCCGGAACGCGTTTATCCGTCGGCGGCGGCAAAACCGATGACTTTTTAATTTTTCTTGTTCCTTTCCCCGCTCATTTAGCACAGGTTAGGTATGACGGGCAAGATTATCATTTGGCTATTTTAAAACCGGAGTACTTTCCTTATGAAACGTCAAATGTTGTAAATAACTGTATCGGCAAAACCGTAACAGTTGTCTCGGATAAAGGTTATCATGTTTATTTTACTTTCCGCGGATATGAAGACCCGGCAGTAAAATTGAACAGTATTTTAACTTCAATTAATTATGACTAGTATGTAATTGCCGGTGTGCTATTTAGCGGTTCTGTGCCGATAAAGCCGAAAATAAACCTATTTCATTTTGTATATTTAAATTAAGTATAATTTTATTAACTTATTGATGATAATGTTCGAAAAAAGAAGAATGGAGATATTGTATGGAAGAATTTGATACAACGCCTACTGATAAAGAAAAATTTAAAACCGGCGTTTGGAAAAAGGTTTTAAAAGAATTCGGTTTTTTTAAATTATTGTTTGCAGGCGGCTTACTTATGGGCGGCTTTACCGGTGCCCTTGAAATTGTTCAGCCTAAAATTACGGAATATGTTATTGATAATTTTGTAAATAAGAAAGATATAAGCGAATTTGCATACATTACAATTATTTCATTTCTCTTTTTAATTATTACCGGCGGTTCAACATTTATATTTATAAAACTTGCAGGCGATTTGGAAATAAAAATGTGCCACAGACTGCGCTTAAAATGTTTTAATAAGTTGCAATCTTTGTCGCTTTCATTTTTTGATAAAAATGCAGTCGGTTGGTTAATGGCAAGAATGTCATCGGATATAAATAAATTATCCGGTATAGTGTCGTGGGGATTGACTAATATGCTGTGGGGCTTTTGTATGATGGCGGCTATTGTAATCGTAATGTTTAGAGAGAACATTAAACTTGCTCTTATTGCAATGGCAACTTTCCCGCTAATTGTTTTATTCAGTGCTTACTTACGAAAAAAAATATTACATGCACAGCGTAAAGTACGAAAAATAAATTCACAGCTTACTGCCGCTTATAACGAAGATATTCAGGGCGCAAAAACAACAAAAACTCTTGTGCGCGAAAAACTGAATGCAAAAGAATTTTTATATAAAACGGAAGAAATGAAAACGAGTTCTATCCGCGGAATTTTAATTTCTTCCGTTTTAATGCCGACGGTACAACTTATAGGAGCTGTCGGTACGGGCTTGATGATAATATACGGCGGTTCTTTGGTTTTATCGAGTGTAATTTCGCTGGGGCTTTTGGTTGCCTTTTTTTCGTATGTTACTCAATTCAATATGCCGCTTGCGGAAGCCGCTGACTTGTTTGCCGAATTTATTTCTGCGCAAGCTGCAGCAGAACGTATCTTTGGGCTTTTAGACGAAAAATCGGAAGTTGCCGACAAGGATGAAATAATTAAAAAATATGGAACAACGCTTTGCCCGACAAACGCAGAACGTCCTAAAATAAAAGGCGAAGTTAAATTTGAAAATGTTTCATTTTGGTATAAAGAAGGTGAAGAAGTTTTAAGCGGTTTTGATTTGACCGTACATTCGGGGCAAACTATTGCTTTGGTTGGTGCCACCGGAGCCGGAAAATCGACAATAGTAAATTTGTTTTGCCGTTTTTATGAACCTAAAAGCGGTAAAATTTTGGTTGACGGAATAGACTATACCGATATGCCCGAAAGCTGGATTCATGAAAACTTGGGTTATGTTCTCCAGTCGCCGCATTTATTTTCGGGGACAATTGCCGAAAATATCCGTTATGGAAAATTGGATGCAAGCGATGAAGAAATAGTTGCAGCGGCTAAACTTGTAGACGCGCACTCTTTTATTTCAGAACTTGAAAAAGGATATGAAACTCAAGTCGGCGAAGGCGGTAGTTTACTTTCAACTGGACAAAAGCAGCTTATATCGTTTGCTCGAACTTTAGTGAGAAATCCGCAGCTATTTGTTTTGGATGAGGCAACCTCTTCAATAGATACTGAGACGGAGCAGAAAATTCAAAATGCAATAGCGGCAGTTTTAAAAGGCCGTACATCTTTTGTTGTTGCTCATAGACTTTCGACAATCCGCAATGCCGATAAAATTATCGTTGTAGAACATGGCAAAATGCTTGAGTGCGGAAATCATGAAGAGTTAATGACGCAAAAAGGGCATTATTATAATTTGTATACGCGGCAATTTACGGCAGAAAAAGAAGCCGCCGGTTTAAAAGCAAAATAAAAACAATATATCTATAGTGTTTTTTCTTTGCCCGTTATTTGCAGTACTGGAAAGGTACGGTTTATTGGAGTAGTAAATGAAAATTTTAGTTACAGGCTTTGACCCGTTCGGCGGAGAAAAAATTAACCCTGCCCTTGAAACGATAAAACTGCTTCCCAATATAATTTTAGGAGCACAAATTATCAAACTTGAAATTCCGACCGTTGTCGGGAAATCTTTGGTAAAAATTAAAAAAGCCGTAGAAAAAGAAAACCCCGATGTTGTTTTGAGCATAGGGCAAGCCGGCGGGCGTGCAGATATTTCCGTAGAGCGTATTGGGATAAATGTTGATGACTGCCGGATTCCCGATAATGACGGAAATCAGCCTGTTGACGAACCCATTGTAAAAGACGGGCCTGCGGCATATTTTGTTACACTGCCGATTAAAGCAATTGTAAAAAAATTGAGGGACAATAAAATACCTGCTTCCATTTCAAATACGGCAGGAACTTTTATTTGTAATCATGTTTGCTATGGAACGGCGCATCTTGCTGCCGAACGTACGGCGGCGGGCAAGCCTATGAAAAGCGGTTTTATCCATATTCCGTTTTTACCGGAACAAGTTATCGAAAAACCTGCAACCATTCCGTCGATGAGTATAGACAATATTGTTGCCGGCATAACATTTGCGATAGAAGCTATTATAGAAAATAATACCGATATAAAACTTTCCGGCGGAAAAATTTGCTGAGGAATATGGTTACAAAGCGGATTATGTTATGCAGGTATCCCAATAGATGGGAAATGAGATTTTCTTGATTACGGGTCTATTTCTTCCGCATTAAAACAAAGAAAAAGTATATAGTTACATACTTGCAAATTGTGTTGTTTGTCTATCTTATTTGTGATATGATTTTTTCTTTAGTTCCAGTTTGATGTCTAAATCAAGAGCATTTAATACAGAAAAAAATGTGTTAAGTTTTGGGTTGCTGTTTTTTTAAACATATTATGAATTGTTTGTCTGGAAATATCGGTTTTTTTTCTAAAAGTGCTATGCCGCCTTTGGCGGCAGTTATGTATTTTAAAAAATATTATTTCTTTTATATGTAAATTATAAAACAAACTTTATATAATGTCAAGTTTATTTAATTTAATAAATTTATATCGCTTTATCATATCAATTAGTTATAATCTAAGGATATTTTCAATTTTAATATGTTTTCGGATTATACCGGCACCGCCCGCTCAATTCAGTTTTAAGTGTAAGATAATCGTTCTTCCGCCGTCGTCGCATACTTTCATTGCAATTCGGGTATACAGCTTAAGTTTACGCTTCAGCATTTTCCGTGCAGTGGTATAAAAGGTGCGAATATCTACGAGTTCCATACCGCATTTTTGTGCAAAAGCCTGAGCGTCATTTACATAAAAATACATCTGCGCCGAAGTGTTACCGGTTTTTTGCACATACTTATTAGCGTATTTTATACCGATATCATTTGTTGCATCAAAAATCAGTTCTCCTTTAGGAAAGCGTTTTTTTACATCCGACAAAAACTGCACAATTTTTTCTTCTCGGAAATATTGAAAGACTCCGGAAACAGTCAATAAAGACGGAAGCGCGGTATCAATTTGCTCCGCCCATTCTAACGTAAAAAGATCGGCACCGATAAGTCTTTCATTTTCTTTCGCACCTAAAATATTTTTGCGCTGCTCGATTACTTCGGGTAAATCAATTTCATAAAAAATTGTACTGACCGCCTGAAGTCGAAAGACAGCAGTTTCAAGCCCCGCACCTAGATTGACGATATTGCATTTTTCATGTTTTGCAAGAAAATTTTTGATCATCCCGTCAAAATTGTAATAGCGGGCAACCGAAGCCAGCATCGTATATTCGGAAGACGCTTTCCAAATACGCTCAAGCGTTTTTGCAGGGATTTTCTCTTCAAGCGACAAAGCCGTTTCGTCATAAAAATATTCGGGAAAGCGTTTTGACGCATAAATCCGCGCCGCCATCGGTATAAGCATAGTATCGGCTACGCCGTTAAATTCATTCATAGGTATTACCTCCTGATACAATAAATATACATGTTAAAGAGGGGGATATGTCAAGAGGGGGTAAACTTAAGATTTTATAAACATCCCGACTCTTTGAGTATTCGAAGTATAAAGTATACAAGGGGAGAAAAAAGTACAAAAAATTAAAGGTAATATCTACTTGACAGAAATTAGTTGAGTGGGTGTAAAATGATGAAAAAATATTCGTTATATTTTTTTTGTTTACCCCTATTGACAAATATTGAATAAAGATTTAATATTAAATTATAATTCAGTATTGATAGAATAGAAAGGAGAACGTTTCGAGCGTGCAGGCGGTATGCAGGTATTAAAAGAAGAAGTCAAGGATAGAATTCTGACGGCTGCGGAAAAA
>CALINC010000071.1 GCA_938045195.1 uncultured Treponema sp. | reverse complement strand
GAGGGTTTAATACCCTGTTGCTGCGCAACGTACGCTCTGTGTCGGGGTTGTTGATTTGCACCGCAAAATGTATTTTTATGCAAAAAGGCAGTATTATATGCTATCGTTTACATAGTTTCCAGTTTTGCTAAATACGAAATTAAATTGCCGGCAGTTAAACCGTAACTGCTTTCGGAATAAGCTGCTGCTAAACTGTGAGCAATGCTTCCGGTAATTGCCGCATCTTTTGGACTATAACCTTGTGCAAGAAGAGCTGTAATCATTCCCGTTAAAACATCTCCCGTGCCGGCTTTTGAAAGTGAAGAAGAACCCAGCGCATTTATAAAAATTTTATCTTGCGAATATATGAGCGTATTTGCTCCTTTTAGCAATACGGTAAGATGAGGGTACCGCTTACAAAATTCGGTTAATAGTGTAAAGCGGTTTTGTTGTATTTGGCTTACGGTATATGTTCCAAAACCGCAATTTTGAAGCAATACGGAAAATTCTTTAGGGTGAGGAGTTAAGACGGCATTTTTTAAATGAGGCAAAATATCTTTTAATTCTTTGTAATAAAAAATGTCCGCATCCAAAACTAAGGGCATTTTTTGCGTTTTTTTGTTTTTTAAAATCGAGAAACCGCAGGTGTTTTCTTTTTCTATTCTTCCGAGTCCTTGTCCTATTGCTGCGGCGGTAAAATCCTCACATATAAAATTGGGTGTATACATAAAATCGGCAGGGATATTATGTGGAAGCGCTCCGCAAACTGTTATAAGACCGGCTCCGAATTTCAATGCCGCCGAAGCTGCCAAAAGAGATGCCCCATGCTTTTCTCCTGAAATAATTGCAGCATGACCGAAAGTCCGTTTATGGGTGTTTTGTTTTTTCCGTACCGGAAGTTTTATATCTTTTTTTTCAAGCAAAAACGTATTTGTTTCTTTTTCGTATTTTGCTTGCGGGAGCCCCAAATTAATAATTTCAATTTTACCGATAATGTCTTTTGCTTCGTCTGAAAAAAAAGCTGTTTTTAATGCCCCCATCGAAAAAGTAAAGTCGGCATTTAGGGCTATAGGGCTAGGCATTCCGTCGGCATTTAAACCGCTGGGAATATCGCAGGCTATTTTAAGACAATTAAGTTTATTCATTTTTTCAATAATGTTTTTGTCATTATCATTTAATACTCCTTTTAAACCGGTTCCTAAAAAAGCGTCAAATAAAATATCACAGTCCGCTTCAATATTTTTTTTGATATGAATACCGAGTGCATCAAGTCTTGCTTTTTGAAGTTTACATAATTCGGATTTCGGTTCTTTTATGCAGACTACAATAATATCAAAAACATCGGAACACATTCTGGCAAGTGCTAAACCGTCGCCGCCGTTATCACCCGAACCGCAGACGATTTGTAAACGCTTTTTTTTATTGGGGGGACAGCAACTCAGCTCTTTTCCGGTACATAAATTTTTTAATTTTTCAAAAGAGCCTCTTGCGGCATTTTCCATTAAAATACCGTTACCCAACATAAATTCTTTTTCGGCAAATGTATCCGCTTCCCGTAAAGAATAGAAAACTTTTTGCATTGCGTACCTCTTTTATTCGTGCGGAGGTTTTAATACCCTGTTGCTGCGCAACATACGCTCTGCGTCGTAACAAAGGGTATTAAAGCCCGACTGCAACCACCTTATAAAACATACAATGCGAAACATTGAGCATTGTACACCGACGCTCTGCATCGGGGTTGTTAATTTTCGGCTTTTTTAGATATTTGTCTGCCGATTTCTTAAAACTAAATTTAAATACGGTTTTTTTGTTTTGCTTGCAATTCTGCAAATAACCGAATCACCTTTTTTTGCCGTACCGAATAAAATCATATCCGTAAGCGGCGTTACAAATTCGTCTTCAACTAAACGGGCTGCATTCCTTGCCCCATATTCCGGCGAATAGCCTTTTTCAGCCAATAAGGGAATTACTTCTTCTTCAAGTTCCAGCTGTATTTCTTTTTCATTTAAATTGAGTTTTAATTTTTCTATTTCTTTTTTAATAATTAAACGCATTACGGGCAAGGTAAGCGGGTCGAATTTTATAACCGCATCGAGCCGGTTTCTAAATTCGGGAGTAAAGGTTTTTTCCACAGCTTCGTTTATAGCATATTCGGATACTCTGTTCGCGGCAAAGCCTATCAGCGGTTTTCCTATTTCGGCAGTTCCTGCATTGCTTGTCATAATAAGGATAATATTTCCAAAGTTTGCTTTGCGTCCGTGGCTATCGGTAAGTGTTGCATAATCCATAATTTGCAAGAGAATATTAAAAATATCGCTGTGGGCTTTTTCTATTTCGTCCAAGAGCAAAACCGAATTGGGTTGTTTGCGCACGGCATCGGTTAAAAGCCCGCCGTCTTCAAAACCGACATAGCCGGGCGGAGAACCTACAAGGCGGCTTATTGTATGCTTTTCCTGATATTCACTCATATCAAAACGGATTAAAGAAATACCGAGCTCTTCTGCAATGGTTTTTGCGAGTTCGGTTTTTCCGACTCCTGTAGGTCCGACAAATAAAAAGTTGGCGATGGGCTTGTCTTTTGCGCGAAAGCCTGCTCGGGAACGTTTTACCGCTTTTGTAACGCCTAAAACCGCATTCGTTTGACCGAAAATTTTTTTGGATAAAATGTCTTCAAAATTTCTTAATTTTTCGATTTCATTTACCGAAACGGCTTGTTCGGGTATTTTTGCAGTTTTTGCGACAATTTTGTCTATGTCGCTCAGCCTGACCTCGCAGACTGGTTTTTTGCCGGAAACTCCGGCTTCGCAGGCTTCCTGTAATGCCTCTTTTTCAGCTTGAATTTTTAAAAAAGCACCCGCTTCGTCTATTAAATCTATTGCTTTATCCGGCAAAAGGCGTTCGTGGATATGCAGAGCCGAAAGATGAACCGCCGCTTTAAGAACTTCGTCGCTATAGCGTACATGATGAAATTCCTCATAGGAAGGACGCAAGCCTTTTAAAATTTTTAAGGCTTCATCTTCGGACGGTTCCTCTATATCGATTTTTTGAAAGCGGCGGGCAAAAGCCTTGTTTGCAGAAAAATACCGCTCATAGTCTTCATGGGTGGTTGCCCCGATACATCTGATATTTTCTCCGGTTAGGACCGGCTTTAACAAATCTGCCGCTTCCGTTCCGTTTCCGTTATTCGTATCTGCCGCCGCATGAATTTCATCGATAAATATAATCGAATTTTTTTCGGCTTTTATTTCATCGATAATGCGTTTGAGCCGGTCTTCAAAATCTCCGCGGAATTTTGCCCCCGCTATAAGACCGTGTATGGAGAGTGAATATATATTTGAGTTTTTTAAAAAGCTCGGAACATTTCCCTCCGCAATTCTTTGGGCTAAACCGTATGTTATCGCCGTTTTTCCAACGCCCGCTCCGCCGACATGTAAGGGATTATTTTTTTGTTTTCTGCATAGGATTTGAATAGTGCGTTCAATTTCTTTTTCCCGCCCGATAAGCGGGGGCAATAACCCCTGTGCGGCTTTTTCGGTTAAATTGATAGTAAACCTTTCAAGATATGTTTTCTTTTTTCCTCTGCTTTTTTCACTTTGGGAGGCATTTTTTGCTTTTCCCTGCAAAAAATCTTGAAAAGCTTGAACGCTTTGTTCGCTTTCCTCTTTTGTTGTGCCGTTAGGAACTGTTTCCACCTCAACAAATAAATCGCCTCTCTCTTTTTGCGGAATATTTTTTATATAACCGATATCAGGGGCTCCGTCATCATAAAATTCTTGTGAATGTAAAAGTTGTAAAAGCCTCAGCCTATCAATTCCGCTTTTATACATAAAAAAAGAACTATGGTTTCTCTCTTCATCAAGAAGTCCTACAATAAGGTCATTAAAGCCGATAATCTTTTTTTCGGCACCGATACAATAGTCTATTGCTCTGTCGAATACATTTTGAAGCCCTAACGATTGCGTGGGTTCTTGCCCGTTATCTTGAAGCTGCACGGGAATTTTTTCGTTAAAATAGTCTTGTATCATATTTTTTATGTATAAGGGGTCTCCGCCCGAACGTGTAATCAGGTCAGTCATTTTGGAATTATGAACCATCATCCATAAAAGGTGTTCGGGCGTTACAAATTCGTGTTTGCGTGTTTTTGCTTCCATAACAGCAGCTTGAAACATAACTTGAACAGTGTCGCTTATCATCAATTTCATAGTTTTTCTATCCTACATTGGAGCGGAAAATTATTCAGTTTTGCTATATTCATAACTTGAAGGCATTTTGTTGCCGCTATGTCGTAAACATAAACACCTACGGTGCTTTCTCCGGTCTTATGTACTTTCATCATAAGCATTTCCGCTTCTTCAGAATTTTTTTTAAATATATTCATAATAACGGAAACTACGAAATCCATCGGTGTAAAATCATCATTTATGAGAATAACTTTGTAATCTTCCGGTTCTTTTATTTTTTCGGAAACCGTAACCGTGTTAAAAATCTGTTTTTTCGTTTCCATACTATAACTTAACCTCTAAAAACTGAAGTTTTTAGAGGTTCACCCCTATATAAGGTACATCAAAAAGGCAGAATTTACAAGCAGATTTTTGAATTTCCTCTTATTTTTTTTAAAAATATTAAAAAAAGCACTGGATATTTTAGAAAAATGTGATATAATATTATATATGAATACTATACAATATAGAGTCAGCAATAGAGCAAAAACTAAACCTCTAAACATTTACGAAAAAAATGTTACTATGGAAAATATTTTTAACCTTATATTTTCTAAACATAATTTTTTATTGCTGGGTCATGAATATGCCGATGAAGATTGTATAGCGTCTCTTGTAGCATTGGGGCTTTTATTAAAAAAGTTTACAAAAGAGGCATGTATTTTTTTGGAAAAACCGATACCGGAGCAGTTAAATTTTTTTGTCGGTATTTGCAGCTATAATAAAATTCCCATTTATACGGGAAAATTAAAAAGAATTAAAAAACCTGACGCTATTTTTATTTTGGATACACCCAAACCCGCTATGGTTGCCTGTGCGGGATATGCCGAAAAATTTTTAGCGATGCCCGATATTCCAAAAGTGGAACTGGATCATCATTTTACTGCTGATGCCGATTATTCGGGTGACTCCGGTTATCGGCTTACTATGAGAGCGTCAAGTACGTGCGAAATAATTGCCCGGATGTGTTCAAAATTACAGAACCGTCCGGCGGTTTTGAAGAAATACGGAATTGAAAATCTTTATTCGCGCAATATCGTGCTTTCTATGCTGACAGGAATGATAGGCGATGCGAAATTCGGAAATTATCTTGTACAGCATCGCGATAAGGCATTTTACGATTATTATTTAAAAAAATTCAACAGAATGTTGTCGGAAAAATTTTATAAAAACAGCGGAAATATAAGCTCTATGGACGAAATATTAAATGTGCTGGAAACGCTGTCTGTAGAGGATGCCCGAATTTACGAAAAAATAATGCTTGATTCCTATACCGTTAAAAATGTGGGCGTAATAGTTTTAGACAAACTAAAATCAAAAGAATTGAGCTCTTCTGCTGAATACGAACAATTTTTAGCTATTGTAAAAATGGCGACCAATACTGTTGCCGATAGGGCACATGGCGTGGGCTTGTCGGTTTATTTTGACCCGCCCGAAATTTCTAATAAAATTCAGTTTAGGCTTAGAGCTTCGGAAGAAGTAAAAGGGATAGATTTCCGCCTTATCTTAACCGACTTAAACATTGAAGACGGTGGAGGGCATCCGGGGGCGGTAGGTTTTCGATTTCAAGCTTCAGAGATTAAAGACTTATCGGCTTATATTGAACTTCTCATAGATAAGGCCCAAAAACTGATAGACCATGAAAAGGCAAAAAATTAATTTTGATAAAAAGATGCAGGAAATAATTGCAGGGTTTTCATCATTTGAAAAAACGCCTGCAATTCTTCTCCATTCTTGCTGCGGACCGTGTAGTTCTTCGGTTATTTTGAGACTTGCCCCTTTTTTTAAGATAACGGTTTTTTATTATAATCCGAATATTGATACTGCTGAGGAATATGCAAAACGAGCAGCGGAACAAAAGCATATTATTTCAATATACAATAGGGAAGAAAAATTGATTTCGCCCATATCGGTGATTGAAGAAAAATATATCCCCGAAGAATTTTTTAAAATTGCAAAAGGTCTTGAGGCTTGTGCAGAGGGCGGACAGCGATGTATGCGCTGCTATCTTTTGCGTATACAAAAAACCGCCGAAACCGCAGAGAAAGGCTGTTTTGATTTTTTTACAACGACCCTTTCGGTCAGTCCATTAAAAAATGCAGAAAAAATAAATGCTATAGGCTCTTATTTTTCTACGGAAAAATGTAAGTGGCTTCCATCCGACTTTAAAAAAAGAAACGGCTATTTAAATTCAATTATGTTGAGCAAAAAATTCGGGCTATATCGGCAGGATTATTGCGGCTGCGTTTATTCCAAAAGAGAAAATTAAATCGTACCGCTTTTTAAAATTCAAAATGCCAAAGAGTTTCCCGTTTGTATATTTCATTCGGTTGTATAACCGTACAGGGGAATTCTGCATGATGAAGCGAATCGGGAAATGCTTGACTTTCAAGGCACAAACCGGCAAATTCATTGTAAATATCACCATTCCGTCCGAATTCATTTTTTAAAAAGTTAGCGGTATACATAGTAAGTGCCGGCTGCGACGAATACACCCGAAGCGTTCTTTTTGTTACAGGCTCGCTTATAACAGCTGCTAGGGCTTTTTGTTCATTGATTTCCTTTTTGATAACCCATGCATTGTCATAACCGCCACCCAAAGCCTCAATGCCCGCTGAAAGCACTTTTGCCGTTCTAAAATCATAAGGTGTATTTTCTACATTTAACAAATTACCTGTGGGAATAAGTTCCTTATTCATTTCTAAATATTGTTCTGCATAAATTTGAATTTCGTGATTTAGTACCGAAACATAAGAGCCGGTTGCCTGCATTCCTGCGGGATTTAAATTAAAATATGTATGATTTGTAAAATTAACCGGAGTTGCTTTATCGGAAACCGCATTGTAACGCAAAATAACTTCATTATCCGGGGTGAGTGAGCAGCTTATTTCTATTTTGAGATTTCCCGGAAAACCTTGTTCCCCATCGGGAGAAGTGCGTGAAAACTTTATGCCTGCTTCGTGTCTGTTTTTAAAAGGTTCTGCTTTATAGAGCTGTTTGTCATAAGAAGGATAGCCGCCGTGCAGGCAATGTTTTCCGCCGTCATTGGGAGTTAAAAAATATTGTTTATTGCCGATTTTAAATTCGGCATTTGAAATTCTTCCGGCATATCGTCCGATAAACGCACCGAAATGCGGAACATTGTTTATATATCCGGGGAAACTTGAATATCCCAATACAACATCGTCGGTACCTCCGTTTTTTGACGGTAACCGGATACTGGTAATACAGCAGCCGTAATTGGTTACTGAAAAGTACATCTGTCCGTTAAAGACGGTAAACAATAAAACTTTTTCTCCGTTTGATAAAGAACCGAATTCGTTTACAACTATTTTCATACTTACTCCTGCTAAATTATAAAATTAGTATAGCATATTTTTTAAGGTTATGATAGAATAAACGGTCAGAGGAATTTATGAAACATAAAATTATTCTATTTATTACTTTTTTTACTTTGTGTTTAGTACTGTTTTTATCCTGTACAAAGAATGAAAATACACAGCCGATTCGGTTTGTTTTTTTGCCTAATGAATCCAATGATTCAATGAAAGATGCTAGAGAAGCATTTAAGGCGATTCTTGAAGAGGCAACCGGTAAAAATGTCGAAATAAAAACAACTACGGATTATAATATTGCTTTGGAAGCTCTTATTTCGGGTAAAGCGGATATGGCTTATGTGGGTGCTGAGGGATATATCAATGCCCATAAGCGGAACCCGGCGATTGTTCCGCTTGTAACTAATTCCGGTCCCAGCGGAACTTTGAATGATGCAATGTATTATAGTTTTATAGCTGTGCGCACGGAAGACGCGGATAACTATAAGAGCGGAGCGCAATATGATTTAACAAAACTTAAAGGGAAAACCATTTCATTTGTTTCCACGAGTTCTACCTCCGGTTTTGTAATTCCGGCGACGCTTATAGCTTCTAAATTCGGACTTGCGAATACCGATGCTCTTATTCAAGACAAAGATATTTTTGATAAAATATTATTTGCAGGATCGCATCAAGGGTCGGAAGTCAATTTATTCAGGAAAGATGCCGATGCCGCTGCTTTTGCAATTCCGCAAACTATCGGTGTGTACGATTTAATCGAAGGTGAAGCTTATCAAACCGGTGCCGTATATAAAGTTACGGAAGGTGCTGATGACCCCTTTGGAGAATTTGCCGGAACGGAGATTACTATTATTCAGTCCATTCCTGTTTTAAATGCTCCGATTGTAATAAATACGGAAAATATTTCGCCTGAACTGTTGAAAAAAATTAAAGACGCACTGAGTTCGGAAAAAACCGCAAATAATCCCGGTATTTTTAAGATTAAAGATTCCGATAAAAAAGGTATGTTTCCAAAATACACCGAAAAAACAAAATTGGTTGAAACAACGGATAGTTGGTATGACCGAATAAGAAAATTAACGGAATAGAAAGTTTATTCGTGCTGAGGGTTTAATACCCTGTTGCTGCGCAACGTACGCTCTGTGTCGGGGTTGTTGAT
>CALINC010000070.1 GCA_938045195.1 uncultured Treponema sp. | reverse complement strand
ATTGCGAACCAATCGCTCTACCAGATGAGCTAATACCCCAATAACCGAAGATCATGCTATACTAAATTGAAAAAAAAATCAAGAGGATATTGATTTTTTTTTCATATTAAAATAAAATAACGAATATGAAAAGACTGTTTTTGCTTTTTTTTATTGCGAGTGTTTGTTTGGCGTTTAGTGCCTGTAAGACCGTTAAAACCGTTTCTGCGGCAAAATCGCCGCATGCCGAACATCCTGCAAAAATAAAAGATTACGGTTATAAGCAGCAGCCTCCGGAAGCTCCGGTGCAAGATTATTTAACCGAAAGAATTTGGCGGCTTGCCGGTATAAATATGAGCGGAAATTTTTTGAGCCTTGATGCGAATATGGATACGGCAAAAATTAATTTTTTAAAAAACGGCAAATTTGGAGCGACTTCGGGAATTACCTCTTACAGCGGTACTTGGAAAAAGGGACATAAAAAAGATGAGCTGAATTATGTCTTTTCCATGAGTATAAATTCCGAAAAAATACTGGATTCTTCAAATACTATAGGACTTCCTTTTGATAAAGCCTTTATGAATAATCTTAAAAATACTGCATTTGCAGAAATTGATCAAATATCAATTAGATTTTATTCAAACGATGAGGAACTTCTTTTACATTTTGTAAGAATGTAATAGTTTTTTGACTAGAGAGGATAAAACCGTTGTGCCGGAATTACCCCCTCTCATGTACTTTTATTTGGTATCTTTTTCTATCATATCGGACATTTCTGCAACACAATACGTACAGACAAGGTCGCCCGTTACGTTATTCATTGTTTCAAACATATCCAAAATGGGATTTATACCGAGGGCAAGCCCTACGATAATTGCAATTTGTTCCGGTCCCAAATTCATATTCTGTAAGATAATGAAAAGAAGCATTAAACTTCCTCCGGGTACGCCGCCCGCTCCGACAGATGCCAAAACGGTTGTTATAACCAAAACTACAAGCGGGATAAAGCCCATTTCAGCACCGAACATATTTGCGGCTAAAACGGCAAACATCGGCAAGTGTACGCATACCCCGTCCATATTTACGGTTGAACCTAATGGCAGTGAGAATGAAGAAAGATTGTCGCTGATTTTAAGTTCTTCTTTTGCAGCACGCAGTGAAACGGGTAAGGTTGCTGCCGAACTTCGGGTAACAAAAGAAGTAAGCATCGGCTCTCTTATTTTCATCATAATACTTATGGGATTTTTTCGTGTAGAAACCGCTATCATTACGGGATAAACGATAAATACCATAACCATAATGCCGATTACTACGCCGAGTGTTAGCATAATATACGGACCGAATAATGTTGAACCGTATTGAGCAAAATTGACCGACGTAAGACAAAAGACACCTATAGGAGAATATGCTAAAATCCAGTCTACCATCTTAAAGACGGTTTCTTTACATGTTTCAACAATATTTAAAAATTGCGATGCTCCCTCCCTTAATTTAGGATTTTCACTTTCAGAAATTATTTTCAGTGCAATTCCAAAAGCAATAGAGAAAACAATTATCGCTAAAAAGTTTCCTTGAGCAAGTGCTTGAAACGGGTTTTGAAACATGCTCAAAAATACATCTGTTAAAGAGCCTGCCGATGCGGGATTTACTTCACCTGCTGCACTTTTCATCAGCCCTGCCCATTCTGCATGGGAAGTTCCTGAACCCGGATTAAAAGCAACGGCTAAAAAAGAACCTACCACTGCGGCAAAAAGAGACGTTAAGAAATACCAGACAATTACCTTTACTCCGATTTTACCGAATTCTTTTGTCGGAAGCGATGCCGCTCCCGAAATAAGAGATAGCAAAATAACCGGAATAACAATCATTTTTAACATGGAAACAAGTATCTGCCCGAAAGGCTGAACCCATGTTACATAACCGGTAATATTGACTCCCGTTTGCCAAAAAACAATACCGACAGCCAAACCAAGGATGAATGCGCCTAATATCATCCATACAAGATTTTTATTCATATAAGCTTCCTCCTGTTATAATATATTGTAGCACCCTGTTTGCGGAAATGCAAGTTTTTTTCAAGTTTTTTTAAATTTTTGTTAAAATTTTATTTCTTTATAATATAGTAACTTACAAAATTCCAACTTTTACAGCTATCCGTTGCGGTATTAATATTCCATTCATAATCGTTTTCAATCGGTTTTAAGCACTTTCCAAAAATCTTAATTTGGTGTATCATTATAGTTATGAAAATTATTATTATAGGCGGCGGTATTACAGGCTCGGAATTGGCGCGCCGTTTAATACGAAAAAAACACGATGTTATTCTTGTCGAAAGAGATGAGGAAGTTGCCCGTCATGCAGCCAATAGGCTTGACTGCATGGTGGTTCAGGCATCGGGAAACGATACTCAAACCCTGCTTGATGCCGGAATAAAAAAGGCAAATGCCTTAGTTGCCGTTACCGATTCAGATGAGCTGAATATGATAATTTGCGGCATTGCCGAAAGCCTTGCTCCCGACGTTCTAAAAATTGCCCGTGTACGCAATGAAGATTATGTCAAATCGCTTAATTTTTCCGATGACAGGACGCTTGGCATCAATGCCCTCGTGTATCCTGACGAAGAGGCCGCTCAAGCGGTCATTCAAGCTATCGAGCATGGTGCCGTCAGCGATATTCTTTCATTTGAGAATTCCAGCTATGAGCTTACACGGTTTAATGTCTGCGAAAAAAGCGTACTTGACGGTTTAAGCATTTTTGATATTCATAAGCATATTGATGTTCCGTTTATTGTTGTGAGCGTCGAACAAAACGGCAGAAATAAAATTCCTTCGGGAAATACGATATTAACGGCAAATACGCGTATTTCAATTTTAACAAAGCCGGAATACATAGAAAAATTTTACGATTTGTCAGGATTTCAAACACAGGAATTTAAAAAAATTGCTTTAGTAGGAATGGGAAAAATCGGTGAAAATGTTGCAGAATATCTTTTGGCGAATTCTGCAAATAAGTCTTTTTTTTCAAAGCTGCTTCCTCAGGGATTTAACCAAAAATGGAAAGTAACTATCATAGAAAAAGACGACAAAAGGGCAAAGGAAATTTCCGCTCAATTTCCGCATGCAACCGTACACCGTGCAGATGTTACAGACGAATCCTTTATAGAAGAAATAAAACTTGACACTTTCGATTTGGTTATTTGTACAACGCCGAATTACGAATTGAATATGATTGTTTGTGCATATCTTAAAACTCTAGGCGTTTATAAAACAATTTCTCTTGTACAAAGCTCTATGCTCGAAAATGTTGCATATAAAATCGGAATTGATGTTGCCGTTTCGTTTAAAGATGTTGTTGTCGATTCCGTTATGGGGCATCTTGTAAATGAACATGTAACCGGAATGCATACAATGGGCGACGGTAAACTTGAAATTATTGAGCTGTATGTTTCGGAAAAATCGCAGGTAATAGGAAAACAATTAAAGGATATTGCCCGGCACGGAATATATCTTGTTCTTTTGATTACCGGCAAAAACGGCTGTACTATTCCGAACGGTGATACTGAAATACATGAGGGCGATAAAATTGTGTTTATTGTAAAATCTTCTCAAAGCAGCGAGATTATAGAATTATTCGGAGGCCGATAAAGCGATGGCGCACATTGTTCAAAGCAAATTATTTCAATATGTAAGAATTATTTTTATGATTCTGGCAATTATTGCAATTAGTTTTGTTATTCCGGTTTTAGCGGCAATTTACGAAAATGAAACCTTTGTAATTCAGTCATTCATAATTCCTATGGTAAGCGTTTGCGGCATTGCTGCGATTTTGTTCTTTTTAGGAAGAGGCAAAAAGATAAAACTCTCAACCGAAGGCGGAATAATGCTGGTAGCTGCTGCATGGGTTACTGCCTGTATTTTCGGCGCTTTCCCCTTATACTTTTCCAATGCAATTCCCAGTTTTGTAGATGCTTTATTTGAATCCGTTTCAGGTTTTTCTACAACAGGCGGCACAATATTGACCGATGCCGAAAGCTGCCCTATGTCTATTCACCTATGGCGGTGCCAAATGCACTGGTTAGGCGGCATGGGGATTGTAGCCTTAACGGTTGCCCTTTTTCCTCTTTTGGGGGTCGGCGGTTTTCGTTTAATTAAAAGCGAAACGTCAGGTCCTGATAAGGGTAAGGTTACGGCAAAAATTACGCATACGGCAAAAGCTCTTTGGTTTATTTACTTTGGTATGACGGTCTTACAAATTATTCTTTTAATGATTGCAGGGCTTCCTTTTCTTGAGGCATTATGCCATACATTTGCAACACTGGGAACCGGAGGTTTTTCAACAAAAAATGCAAATATCGGCGGTTTTAATTCGCCTGCGGTTGATATAATCTGTGCGGTTTTTATGCTGCTTGCCGGTATAAATTTCAGTTTATATTTTCATTTGTTTACAGGTCATGCGGAAGAAGTTTTTGCCAACTCCGAGTTAAAAGCCTATTTTCGTATTATTCTTGTTGCAACTGCTTTAATTTCAATTTCGATTTTTCCGATATACGGATTTGCAAATAGTTTACGGCATGGATTTTTTCAAGTTATTTCAATACTAACTACTACGGGCTTCTCTACGGTAAATTATGATTTATGGCCGGAATTCCCTAAATTGGTTTTATTTGTGCTGATGTTTATAGGAGGGTGTTCGGGTTCAACTTCGGGAAATATTAAAGTTATCCGCTGGTTAGTTTTAAAAAGACAAGCAGGTATTGAAGCAAAACGTCTTTTATATCCGCATGGTGTTTTTAGTATTCGGCTAAACGGCAGACCGGGAAGAAAGGACATTGTATATAATATTGCCGGTTTTATCTTCTGCTATTTTTTCTTAGGCTTAATTACGGCATTAGTAGCCGTTGCAGACGGTGCCGATATGCTTACGGGGATAAGTGCCGCCTTTGCCTTAATCGGGAATGTAGGACCGGGTTTTAAGAGCGTAGGACCGGCTGGAAACTTTGCAGCTTTTTCTCCTGCCGTAAAAATTTTCTTTTCGTTTGTAATGCTTGCAGGAAGGTTGGAGCTCTATACGATGATAATTTATTTTATGCCGGCGTTTTGGAAGAGGTAAACCATTATGCCTTTTGGAAAATTATACACCCGAAAAATAGAACAAGCTCCTGAAAAGCCCGTAGTAAACGGTACACCCCTTTTCGGTTCTTTTAAAGGTTGTTTTAAAAACTTTGATATACGCGGACTTCACAGACCCTTTGGGAATTTTCCCCTTCCGCCTGCAATTACGAATTTGAGGATAACCGAAGCCTTGCGTTTTTTGTTTTGCGATGATGAGGTTATAGGTGAAGCGGCTTTTTTTTCCGGCTTTGTTTTTTCTTTTATGGAAACGACGTTTTGGATACGTAAAACAGGTCAAAAATTTGCGTATAGGCAATATTTACCGGGCAGATTTATTCACCAGCCTAAATATATTGCCTACAGTATAACCGCATGCAGAACTAAGCATCGGTATGCCCGCATTTTTTCGCGTCTCTCTCACGGTAAACTTCACTGTGATTTTGATTTTCTTACCAATGATTCGCGTCCTGCTTGCGAAGGCCGATTGGATTTGGATATTACCGGAAATGAGGCAGTGGATTTCAGTTGTGTTGTTCCATACCGGGTAAGCAGAAGATGTCAAGCAATTTCGGTACAAAGCGGGGCTGTAAAAGGCTGGATAAGTTTGGGCTACAACAACGATATTCAGTTTAATAAAGAAACATCGGCAGGTTTGCTTGACATACGGAAAACGTATACGGGTTTGCGGACAACGCGGAGCCTAGTAACGGGCATAGGGAAAATAAACGGCAAAATGCTTGTGTTTCAAATAAACACTTCAATTGCACCCGACAGTAAAACCTATAACGAAAATATTTTACTTTATAACGGGGAGCGTACACCGCTGCCGCCGGTAACAATTACCCGCCCTTTCGGTGTTATGGGACGATGGATTATACAAGATACCGAAACTATGGTCGATTTGGTTTTTACTCCCGTATCGGATAATTACAAGCGTGTAAATGCCGTTTTGTTTAAAACCGAATACCATACACTTTATGGGCTATTTGACGGCATTCTTCTTACATCCTCCGGCGAAGAAATTAAATTAAAAGCTTTTCCCGGAATTATAAAAAAATATAATATGCGTATATGACGGAAACATGGAATATATAGAAGTTGACGAAATTAAAATAGAACTGAAAATTTCACGCGGTAAAAAATTACGGATGACAATTTCTCCGAAAACGGCAATACCGGCATTGCATATTCCTCAAGGCTTCAGCGAAACAAAGGCACTGCAATTTGCCCGCGAAAATATAGGATGGGTAAAAAAACATCGTATTCAAATTAAACAAAGAATTGCGGACAAGGCTGAAAAACAAATTATAAAAAACGGAAGTATAATACGTTTATGGGGATATGAATACGGTGTTAAAATAATTAAAGACGGAAAAATACTGCGTTTTTCGATTGATGATAATTTTTTTTATATAAAAGAACCCCAAGCAATTTCCGAACAAGAAGCCTTAAAAAAAAGACTTTCGGCGTTAAATAAACTGTATAAGCAGGAACTACAGCTGTTTATTGAGGAAATTTTACCACGTTGGGAAAAAACCGTAAAAGAAAGTCCTGATATAATTAAATATCGGGATATGAAAAGTAAATGGGGTTCGTGCAATATTACCGAAAAAATTATAACGCTGAATATCAAACTTGCCGAAAAATCTGAAGAATGTGCCGAAATGGTGCTTGTCCATGAACTGATTCATTTTAAAGAAAGACTGCACAATACAAGATTTAAGCACTATATGACAAAATTTCTGCCCGATTGGAAAAACAGAGTAAAAATACTAAACAGCCGGACGGAACTTGACTGAGCGCATAAAAAATAATCGATTTTTTTCTATTGACACATATCGCCTATATCGGTATCATTATCCGGTAAGTCTATAAGATATAAGTACAATGCCCGATGTACTAATAAACTTAAACAAAAATATAGAGGAAAAATAAAGTAAATGCCTGATAACAGACTGATAAAAGATGTTCCCAATATTGCAGTGGCAATAGGCTCACTGCTGATTGTTTTTATGATTATCATTCCGCTGCCGACGGTACTGCTTGATATGTTTATGGCTCTTAATCTGGTATTCAGTCTGATTATTCTACTCATAGTTCTGTTTATTGATAAGCCTACGGAATTTTCCGTGTTTCCTTCGCTCCTTTTGGTATCGACAATATTCGGGCTTGCTCTCAATGTTTCTTCTACGCGGCTTATTCTTACACTGGGTGAAAAATTCGACGGATATATGATAAACGCTTTCAGTTCGTTCGTTATAGGGTCGGACGGAAATCAGGGTTTGGTTATAGGATTTGTTGTTTTTATTATTTTAATTGCAGTGCAGGCCTTTGTAATCACGAAAGGGGCAACCCGTATTGCCGAAGTCGCGGCACGTTTTGCTCTCGATTTTAATAACACGCGCAGTATGTCTATCGAAGCGGAATACAATGCGGGCATTATCAGCGAAGCGGAAGCCCGCGCAAAAAAAGAAGAATTACAGCGGGCAACGGATTTTTACGGGGCAATGGACGGTGCAAGCAAATTCGTTTCGGGGAATGTAAAAATCGGCATTTTTATTACTGTGGTTAATATGGTTGCCGGAATAATAATAGGTATTGTCAGAAAAGAGGGATTTTCGAACGCCCTGCAAATGTATACGCGCTTTACTATAGGCGACGGTCTTTTGGCTCAACTGCCCTCGCTTTTAATTTCCGTTGCGACAGGTCTTGTTGTAACGCGTTCGGCTTCTACCGGTTCTTTCGGCAACGACGTAAAAAATCAATTTTCGCAAAATGCACGCATTTATTACATCGGTGCCGCTACGCTATTACTAATGTCCATACTGCCGGGCTTTCCTCATATTATATTGCTTTTTTTAGCGGTTGCGATTGCATTTTTGGGGTGGAGGCTCCAGCGAACGCAAAATATTAGAGCCGTTACGGAACTCGAATCACAGGCTGCAAAAGCCGCTTCGGAAAAGCGCGCAAAATCTGCGGTGGAAGATTCCAAAGCTGTTACTCCGCTGGACGACCTTTCGCTTCAATTCGGCTACGGGCTCCTTCCGCTTGTAGATGAAAGCAAGGGGGCTGAACTTTTAGCGAGAATAAAACGAATCCGCCAAGAAGTTGCTTTGGAAATCGGGCTTGTAATGCCGATTATTAGGATTATGGATAATGTAAAACTGGAGCCTGACGAGTATTGTTTTACAATACAAGGGGCTGAAGTTGCCCGCGCAAAAATCAGGATAGGTGCTTATCTTGCCGTTAATCCGGGAAATGTGCAAGATGAAGTAGCAGGAGAAACTACCGTAGACCCTGCTTTCGGGCTGCCGGCTCTTTGGATTTCGGAAGAAAATAGAGCGGCGGCAGAAAGAGCCGGGTATACCGTGATAGACCCGCCGTCAATAGTTGCAACCCATCTAACTAATATCATAAAAACTCATGCCGCCGATATTTTAACTCGGCAAATGGTTAGCGACATTTTAGATTCAGTTAAAAAGACAAATCCCGTTGTTGTGGAAGAAATTCAATCCAATGATAAGTTTTCTCTTGGAAATTTGCAAAAAATTTTGCAATGTCTTTTGCAGGAAAATGTTTCAATTAGAAACACTACAGCTATTTTGGAAACTATTGCCGATTACAGCCGTATGACCCCAAGTATTTATTTAATTGTAGAAAAAGTGCGCCAAAGATTGGGCCGCCAGATTGTACAGCAGTATATCGGGCAGGATAATACATTGCATGCTTTTATGGTCGATCCCGACTTTTTTAGAACAGTTTTGGAGTCTCATATTGATACGCTTAACGGACCGATGCCCGCACTTAATGTTGAACAGAAAAAAGCATGGATTCGTGCCGTACAAAACGCATATAATAATTTTAATGCTCAATTTATGGGGGTTGCGGTTATACTGGTACCCGAAGAAGGCAGACTTCTAATAAAACGCCTTATTGAATATGAACTACCTGCTCTTCCCGTTTTATCCATACCGGAAATTCCAAAAAATATTTCTGTAGTTGGACTGGGAAATATAAAACCGGAAATAT
Organism: uncultured Treponema sp.; assembly: GCA_938045195.1. GTDB lineage: Bacteria > Spirochaetota > Spirochaetia > Treponematales > Treponemataceae > Treponema_B. The sequence goes on along the minus strand of CALINC010000070.1, from coordinate 3,751 downwards.
AACAAAATACTAATATAAAAGGGAAATACAAATTGCAACCTTACAAACGGTTTGTTGTCTATAATGTATATAAACAAGATAAACTCATTTTATTCGCGCGTAAGGTTCAATACTACGATGCTCTGCGACGAAGTTAATGAATTGCAATGTACTATAACTGAATTTATTTGGAGGGTGTTATGCAGACTATTAACGAACTTGGAGAATATACTTTTCAAGCACTGCTTAAGAATACACTAGAACGTTTTGGAACACGGCCTGCTTTGTCATTTGTCTCGGGAACTCCTATGACCTATAATGACTTACAAGAACGTATAAATTTGCTAAAGAAGTTGTTATATAATGTAGGAATTAAGCCGGCAGACAAGGTGGTAATTTTTAGTCCCAGTATGCCGAACTGGGCGGCGGCGTACTTGGCGGTTGTTACAAGCGGAGCTATAGCGGTGCCTCTATTGCCGGACTTTAACGAATCTGAAACCGAGTCTTGTATACTGCATTCCGGGGCAAAGGCTATTATAGTCTTTGAGAAATTAGAACCTAAAATAAAAAATCTTACTTGTTTGGAAACAATAATAGATATTTCAAATTTTGATCTTAAAAAAGGGAACAAAGCCGTAGAGGGTGCCCCGCCCGAATTTAAATGCTCTGAAGATGATATTGCTTCCATAATATATACATCAGGAACAACCGGCCGTTCAAAGGGTTGTGTACTCACCCATAAAAATTTGGTGTTTACTGCGATTGCAGGGCAATATTGTCAACGTATCAATAAATACGATGTTGCCCTTTCAATGCTGCCGATGTCGCATGTCTATGAATTTACCATCGGGTTTTTAATGTTTATTTTAAACGGTGCATGTATTTTTTATTTGGAAGGACCGCCCGTACCCAGAAATCTTTTACCGGCTTTACAAAAAATACGTCCGAATTTTATGCTTACCGTTCCCATAGTAATAGAAAAAATTTATAAACAAAAAATATTACCCGTATTTAATTCAAGCAAATTTATAAAAAAATTATATGCGTCCAAATTAGGTAGAAAATTCTTATGCCGTCAAGCAGGAAAAAAACTTAAAAAAACTTTCGGCGGAAAAATAAAGTTTTTCGGATTAGGCGGGGCAAAAACCGATCCTGTTGTAGAACAATTTATGAAAGATGCAAAATTCCCTTATGCCATAGGCTATGGGCTTACTGAAACCTCACCTCTTATTGCATATTCTTCAGTTAAAAAAACTATTCCGGGTGCTATCGGCATAAAAGTACCCGGCGTGGATGTTAAAATCGGCAATCCTAATCCTGAAACGGGCATCGGCGAATTATGGGTTAAAGGTCCTAATGTAATGAAAGAATATTACAATGCACCGGAATTAACGGCGGGGACTTTTACCGAAGACGGATGGTTTAAGACGGGAGACCTTTGCAGTATAGACAGCAAAGGAATTATTTCTTTAAAAGGCAGATGCAAAAATATGATTTTAAGTGCTGCCGGAGAAAATATTTATCCTGAAGATATTGAATTCGTTTTGAATCAACATCCGCTTGTTTCGGAGTCGCTTGTGGTGGAAGGCGAAAATACCTCGCTTGTTGCATATATTCAATTAAATGAAGAAAAAGTAAAAGAAGCTGAAAAAAATATTTCCAAAACTGAAAGTGCCGAACCTCGTTCAAATTTAAATGAAATTCAAGAAGCAATAGGGAGTGCAGTTTCGGGTATATCAAATGCTATCCTTTATAAACGTGAAGAAATTCTAAATGAAATTAAATTTTTTGTTAATTCAAAAGTAAACAAATTTTCAAAGATAGACAAAATTGAAGTTGTTGAATCTTTTGAAAAAACCGCAAGTCAAAAAATTAAAAGATACCTGTATTCACTCGGCAATAAAAAAGTACAATCAACGAATTAATTACAATACGGCAATTTCATAAGAAACTTGCCGTATTTTTTACTGTTGAAAACCTCAAAAATTCAATACGGTTTTAGCAGATATCCGGTTATGTATGCAAAGCCTCAATTATCTTTTTTATTATAATGGTTATGATTAAAACCGCTACCGAAATTAAAGCGGTAAAACCACCGGGTGCTACATTTAAATGATATGATAAAACAAGCCCGAACATTATATCCAAGACACTGAATAAAATTGAAGCGATAAGCGTTTTCTTAAAACCTGTTTTAAGTTGTAGCGCTGCTGCTGCCGGCAGTGCGATCATCGAGCTTAATACTAACATTCCTACAATTTTTAATGAAACCGAAATTGTTGCTGCAACTACAATCGAAAAAAGATAGTTAATAAGTTTTACGCGTATACCCATTATTTTTGCAATATCTTCATCCAAAGCTATATAAAGCATTTTATGATACATAAAACATAAACACACCATAGAGAAAAAACTTAATATAATTACCGTTATCACATCGGAATATGACACAGTCAAAACGCTTCCAAACAAATATATTTCCGGATTTACCCGTACGGTACCGGAGCTTATCAAGGTAATTGCAATACCGGTACTTAACGATAAAACTATCGAAAGAATTAAATCTCCCGAATTTTTAAATACATTACGCAAGGCTTCAATTAAAGCACCTGCAGCCGCTGTAAAAATAAATGCTCCGAGAATAGGGTTTACCCCCGAAACAATGGCCAGTGTAACACCTGCAAGAGAGCCGTGCGAAAGCGTATCTCCGATAAGAGAGTACCGCCGTAATACTAAAAACAAACCGATTGCAGGGCATAAAATTGCAATAAAAAATGAGACGATAAAAGCATTTTGCATAAAAGTATATTGAAACATTTTACTTCTCCAAAGATTTAAATTTTGTAAAGCCGGAAAGATAAAATTCCGACGTGTATTTTTTAGGACTACACAAATGACCTTCGCCGTTTTTTATATGAAATATTTTAGTGGAATTGAAAATTGCAGCATCTAAATTGTGGTCTATAGAAAGGACCGTTAAACCGGTTTGATTATTTAAATTTTTTATAAACGAATAAATTTCTTTTTGACCGTTTATGTCTATTCCCGTAGATGGTTCGTCTAAAATTAAAAGTTCGGGTTTTCCTATGAGAGTCCGCGCAATATATAGTTTTTGAAGCTGTCCGCCGGAAAGTTCTCCCACCCGCATATTTTCATATTCTAAAAGGTTTATACTTTTAAGTGCATCCTGCACGCTGCTTTTATCTTTTATCTTTAAAATTTTTCTATAAGAATCTAAAAGTTCAAATAACGTAATGGGAAACTCATTTAAGGCTTCTTTTTTTTGCGGTAAATAGCCTATACGCTTTGTCCCTATTTCTATCGAACCTTTTGACGGTTTTAACAGTTTTAAAATCAGTTTAACAAGCGTACTTTTTCCGCAGCCGTTTTCGCCTATAATTGAAATATATTCACCGGTGTTAACAGTTAAGTTTATATTCGTTAAAACCGCTTTTTCGGTATTCGGATATTTAAATCCGAGAGAATTTATTTTAACCATGATTTTGTAATTCTACCGTATTTTTATAAATTATACAATAATGCCTGAAAGCCATTAACGGGTACGGTACGGCAATAAATTTTTGCACATGGCTATTTTTAAGAAATATGTTTATCACAAAGCACCTAACTGTTTAGGTAATATATTCATTACACTACAAGTGGAAGATACAATTCGTTAAGGTATATATAGTACTAAAGCCTTGATAGATAGTAACAATTTTTATTCGTGCGGAGGGTTTAATACCCTGTTGCTGCGCAACGTACGCTCTGC
>CALINC010000069.1 GCA_938045195.1 uncultured Treponema sp. | reverse complement strand
AAAAACTCGTCGGGCATCTCTAAAAATCTAACAAAGTTTTTAGAGATGCCCTATAATAATACTAAACTAAACCATGGTATATAGGTAATAAGCATTAAAATTATAAATTGAACCGCCAAGTACGGCAAAATATTTTTGATAATAACGGTTACGGGTTTTTTAAATGTATAACTCGCAATAAATAAATTCATTCCGATAGGCGGAGTTAAAAAGCCTAAAGCAAGGTTCGTTAAAAAAATAACGCCCGTATGTACGGGATGTATACCGAATCCCTCTGCCACAGGAATTATTAAAGGCGAAACTACTAAGATTGCAGAATATAAATCCATTATGCAGCCTACCAGCAAAAGAAGAATATTTAGTAAAAGCAAAAATATGTATTTTGAAGAAACATACGTTAAAGTCAATTCTGAAAGTATTTCGGGAATACCTGCATATACAAGGAATAAGGCTAATGCTTTCGCCGCTCCTATAATTATCAAAACACCTCCGGCAATAGGAATACTTTCCAAAATAACTTTTAGTGCTTTTTTGACCGAAAAATCTTTGCGGACAAAAACTTCGAGGATAAAAGTATACAAAACCGAAAAAGCGGCGGTTTCAAAAAGAGAGAAAAAGCCCGAAAAATATCCCACGCTTATTGCAATCGGCAAAATTAATTCGGGAATGCTTTCAAAAAAACTTTTTCTAAGACCGGCAGCTGAAAATTTCTGCTTTGTTTTGCTCTTATCTTTTATTATACCTATTATAATCATTGAAAAAGCGAGCAAAAGACCTGGCAACACAGCACCTTTAAAAAGATCGAAAATATCTACAGTCATAAAATTCGTTGCGCCGTAAACAATAACCGCCAAACTAGGCGGTAACAAAAGACCTATTGAACCTGATGACGTTATAAGTGCTTCGGCATCGTCTTTGGAATAGCCCGAACCGGTAAGGATAACGCTGAGTATTCCCCCCAACGCTAAAATGGTTACACCCGAAGCTCCCGTAAAGGTGGTAAAAAAAGTTGAAACTAAAACCGCCGCAATTACAACGCCGCCGCGAATTTGTCCTACCGAATTCTTTACAAATTTTAGAAGACGGTTACCGGCACTTCCTCCCGCTAAAAGATAACCTGTAATCGTAAAAAGAGGAATTGCAGCGATAGATGTATCGGTTAAAATATTATAGGCTTCTATAGGAACACTTTCGACATAGCCGCCAGCGGTCATAAAGGCAAAATAGGCAATGCCTGAAAGTACTACATAAAGAGGCATTCCGAACAGTGCTGCAGCCGAAAAAATTAAAATAATCGGTATAAACAATGTTGAAGAAGCCGTTTGAACAAAATTAAAAACAGTATTAAGAAAAGTATAGATATTCCACGAAGTAATGTCGCTAGAAGTGAATAGTAAACCTAATAAGCCTATAATCGAACCGGCACTAAAAATTAAACCTAAGACACTGCCGATAATTTTTGCAGCTATACATTTCGTTCTTACAAATTCCATTACCAGTACTGTGCCGTACATAATAGGCAGTGCAGAAAAAAATAATTTTACCGGAATAAAGAAAACTTTGTCATCGTCCGCAATTTGATTATAGTTTGGAAAAACCGAAAAAAACACGGCTGTAAGAATAGCAATATTTAATGCCGAAATAATCTGTTGAAGTACTGATTTTGTTTTTCCATTAAAGGCTGTTGCAAAAACTTCTATACTTAATTGCTTTTTATTATCTGTTGTAATAATTCCTGCAAAACAAGCAAAAACAAAAACGAGCTGAACTATAAGCCGTTCAGTGTCCAAAACGGTTATGCCGAGTACTGTAATAATATGCACAATAAACGGCAGCACAATTACGGCTGCCACTATACTTAGAATAAAAATATGTATCGCTTTTCTCATATATTATGATAATATAATTATTTTCTATAAGGTTCAAGCAGGTTCAAAATTTTTACATATATATCCATATTTATTACATGCGGCAGTGCTTTGTAAACAGTATGGGCATCATTTTGGAATTCCTTTGCCCATTCCAATTTTTCTTTATCCGACAACTGAATTTTTTTTAATCCTGCGGCAAGCATTTTGTCTAAGTATTCTTGATCCATTTTGTCAAGAGCGTCATTTAAATTTTTTCGTGTTTTTTCCAGTGCTGCAAGCATTTCGGGCTTATATTTATCGGGAATGAGCTTCCATGATTCTTCTGACATAACGAAACCCGCCATTACAGGGCAAAGCCTTGCGTCTAAAATATAAGAAACGTCCTTATGCAGCCCTAATGCATGCGTTAGAAGGTGAACGGCTGTAAAACCTCGCGCTCCGGCAGGACCTTTTAAGCTCTGTGTAAATTTTGCCGAAGGAACTCCCTCTACATTAAAACTGCATAGTTTAAGCACGTCGATCATATCTTTTGTTTCGTTCGCGCAAACTAATTTTATTTTTTTTAATTCTCCGAGCGAAGAATAGGAATCTTTTGTATAAAATGAAAGCCACCCTGCATTTGACCACGTTAAAAGTTTGCAGCCCGATTTTTGAATTTCATCTTCAAAATGACTGCCGTATTTTTCCAATACAACATCAAGTTCTTTTTGGTTTTGAATTAAAAAGGGGATTGCCAAGGTGAATATTTGAGCTTTAGGTGCAAGCTCATTTAAACCGACAGTATTTAAAACTGCTCCGTCAATTTGCGGTCTTTGTCCGGGCCGTGCGGATTTCATTTTTTGCAGAACAGCTTTATCTCCCCCCAGAGCCGTCGCATCAAAAAATTTCACGCTGACCAGACCGCCTGTAATTTTGTTCCATTCTTGAGCCATTTTTTTGAGTTCAATATCCCAAGGGGTACGGGCTGGGGCTACGGATGCAATTTTTAAATCAATCCTTTTTTGTGCAAAAATTGCGGCACAACAGCAAAAAATTAAAATACCTGTTACAATACTTTTCTTCATAAATCATTCTCCCAAAATAAAGTCGTCTTTATGTTCTTTAAGCCACTTCGCATAATTTTGCGAAAGCGTTATTTGTAATTTATTATCCGGTTGAGATTCGCCGTCAATTTGCAGGGCTTTTTGTATCGCTTCGTCAAAGCCGCTGCTATCCTGCTTAGGAATACAAAAAGAAACAGCATAAGTTACATATATTGAAGGATTGTTCCCTTTTGAAAGTTCCAATGCTTTATTATAAGCGGTTTGCGCCTTTTCAAGTCCGCCGCCTAGAGAATCGGGCGCGGCAGCATAGAATTTGGTTAAAATTTCCCATACGGCACCGCCCGAATATTCCGGATTAAGAGCGCACACCTTTTCAAGCATCGCAAGCCCCCCCGCTACATCTTGAAGACTTTCTGAATCAAGCGGGTCAATAGCAAATGCAGCTAGAATCCCCGCTCCCGCCCAATGGAGAGCTTCACAGTCATGAATACGGCAGCGTTCAAGAGCCGTATTAATTTTTTCTGCATTATCGGAATGTATGGCTTCGGCAATGCCCGGATAAGCCGAATCCAAAGCTGAAATTACGGCTTTGGTTCCGCGCTTATAAAATTTTTTTGCCCTGAAAAAAGCTGCGTTTTTTTTATCAAATTCATTATCCGAAAGATACATTGCAGGAGTTTCCACAAAAACATTCGCATACATAATATAAAGCTCGCCTGTTATTAGCGCAATGCCCCTGTGTTTTGGGTCTTGAATGTGCATAGCTTCATATAGTTTTAGAATTACGGGAAAAACTTCGCCTACAAGTTCTATGTCGTCTTCGCCGGTTAAGGCTCTCATCGGATTAGGAGCATTCGGGTCAGGCTTTATTTTTATTTTTTTTTCGGGCAAAGGTGCTATTCCGTTTGCAATAGACTTGTATGCCATTTGTTTAATCGAGCAGGAGGGGTACATACCTAAAGCCGCTGCTACAAATAAAAGTTTAATCTTTTTTTTCATTCTTCCATTCCTCTATAAATTTTTCATAAGCCGCAATCGAAGCGGAAAGAGCAATTTCTTGAACACGGCTGCGCCCCGCCATGTTATTTCCCTCAAGAATATAAAGAGCTTGTAATGTTCCTGCGAGGTCATCAATAGAACAGCTTTTGTCGTGAACTTTGCGGCGGTTTAAAACACGGATTTCATCATCAAAAACTTCATTAAATTTTTCAGTTTCCCAGTCATTTTGTTCCGTCATGGTAGGTACTATAGAATATTTTTAAGTTTTATGCAAGGGCGGGTTTATGTGTGTTACGCAATGCAAATTCCATCAAAGCAAAATTACGTATTTACTCACGTAAATACGAATTATTGACAGCTGCAAATACCTATGTTATACTATAAGCATGTTTGACTTCAGCCGCAAGTTGCCGATAGGTGTACAGAGTTTTGAAGATTTACGCAAAAAAGAATATCTTTATGTAGATAAAACCGAATATGTTTTTCGGC